>JBPCQE010000020.1:0-10503 GCA_050998435.1 Sphingomicrobium sp.
TGCAGATGTTCGTGCTCGCGCTGATGGGAGAGTATATCGGCCGGCTCTACAATCAGGCCAAGCAGCGGCCGTTGTACATCGTCCAGGACATCGCCGGCGGCGATGTGAACCGCGACCGCCACGCCAAACTCGGCTATGTCGCCGAGGCGACCGCGAACAACGACACGCCCGGCGGCAAGGGCACTCGCCCGACCAAGCCGCGCTCGGCCGCGAAAGTCCGCTCGAGCAAATAATTCACCGGCGCGGGCGGCAAGGTGAGGTCGCTGTCCTCGGACCCCGACACGCGCGACACCAGCCGCTTGGCGACCGCCACCGGGAACAGCAGGCTGTTGAAATAGCCGATCGCCTCGAGCTTCAGCGGCGATTGCTCGAACAAGTGCTTGAGCCCGCGCTTCGAGTAGCGCCGCTTGTGGTGATTGACCTCGTCGTGCCCCGACCACATCCACTGGTGCGCGGGCACCGTGACGACCAGCTTGCCGTTCGGCCTCAGCCGCTTGGCGATCGAAGCCAGTACGGCGCGGTCGTCGTCGATATGCTCGATGACGTCGAACGCCCCGATCAAATCGTATCCTCGCTCGGGAACCCCGCGCAGCTCGGGCAGCGGAGCGCTCATCACCGGCCGGCCGAGCCGTTTCTCGGCGACTGCTCGCGCGGTCGCGTCCAGCTCGAGCGCATCGACGGTGCCGAACTGGCCCAGCATCGCCAGATTGTGGCCGGTGCCGCAGCCGATCTCGAGCAGCCGCGCCCCTTTGGGCGGCCGCGCCTTGCGGCGGATCAAGGCGGCGATCACCTCGCGCCGCGCCCGGTACCACCAGTGGCGCTCGTCGAGCTCGGCCATCTTGTCGTAGACGATGCGTTCCATCAGCTGGTCCTGGCCATCAGCCGAACACCCAATGCCGGTTGAGGATGAAGGTCACCGCCGGGGTCACGAACAGCATCGGCAGGATCGGCCACGCCGGGCCGAGGCCGAGCGGGCCGGTGATCAAGGCGACCCACAGGCTGTTGAGCCCGAGGCTGATCAGCGACACGATGACGAACCTCACCGCGGTGCTTTTGGTCCGCTCGCCCTGGTCGCGGAAGCTCCACCGGCTGTGCATCACATAGCCGGTCGCCATCGCCACCAGATAAGCGAGCAGATTGCCGAGCTGCGGATGCCAGCCGAGCACGAGCGCGACCAACGCGTAGACGGCGACGCCGAGGATCGTGACCAGCGCCCCGCTGACCAGGAAGCGCAATAGCTGGGACAGCATGGCGCGGCGTTCGGGGGAAATGGTCGAGAGCATCGCACCTTCGAGTTCGGGACCGCCGCGGCGGCCGCTGCTTGCCCTTTGAGGTCGAGCGGCTAGAGCGCGAAAAGTGAGCGAGCGCAAGGATCAGCAGGGGGACAGCCGGGTATTGCCCCTGCTCGAGCGCCACTGGAAGTGGGTGACTCTTGCCGCCTGGGTGATCCTCTGCGCCTGGTTCGTCTACAACCGCTGGGCGCAGATCCACGCGTTCACGCTGGTCGACACCGACGACAATATGCGCATCAGCCAGGTCCGCGCCTGGCTTGCCGGGCAGCACTGGTTCGACCTTCGCCAGTACCGGCTGAACGCTCCCGTGGGTGCGGACATGCACTGGTCGCGGCTGGTCGATCTGCCGCTCGCCGGGCTGATCCTGCTGCTTCGGCCGCTGGTCGGCGGCGCCGACGCGGAGCGCATCGCGGTCGCGGTCGCTCCGCTGCTGCCTTATCTGCTGCTTCTGTTCGGGCTTGCACTCACCGCCCGCCGCCTGGTCCACCCGGCCGCTTACGCCTTGTGCTTTGTCGCCTTGTTCAGCGCCGGCTCGACCAATGGCATGTTCATGCCGACCCGCATCGACCATCACGGCTGGCAGCTTGCCTTGCTGAGCATCGCGGTCGCCGGCCTCGCCGACCCCAAACGAGCGCGCGGCGGAGCGACGCTCGGGGTGGCCAGCGCCCTGTCGCTGGCGATCGGGCTCGAGCTGCTGATCTATCTCGCGCTCGCCGCCGCGGCGACGGTGCTGTTCTGGATCGACGACAAGGAGGAAAAGCGACGGCTGGCGGCCTACGCGGCAACGCTTACCGGCGGAACCGCGCTCGCCTTCCTGCTGTTCGCGTCGAACGCCAACCGGGCGGCGCTGTGCGACGCTTTGTCGCCGGTGTGGCTGTCGAACGCCATGATCGGCGGCGCCTTGCTGTTCGCGATCGCCGCACTGTCGCCCGCCGACTGGAAACGACGGTTGGCTTTGGCGGCCGGCGCGGGGATCGTCGTCGCTATGTTCCACGCGTTGATGTGGCCGCATTGCCTGTCGCGGCTCGAAGGCGTGTCGCCCGAAGTGCAGCAGCTGTGGCTGAACAATGTGCGCGAGGCTCGGCCGCTCTATCGCCACGGCTGGCACACCGCGACGATGATTGCCGCTTTGCCGGTTACCGGCTTGATCGGCTGGGCGCTGCTCGTGCTCCGCAACCGCGGCGACCGGGCGCTGTTCCGGCGAACCCTGGGGGCGGCAGCCCCGGCGCTCGCCGCCGCTGCTCTGCTGCTGTGGCAGACCCGCACCGGGCCGGCTGCGCAAATGCTCAGCATCGTCGGAGCGATCGCCATCCTGTGGGTGCTTGCGCCGGTCGCCCGCTCGATCCGCCGGCCAATTCTCCAGACCGCGGCGATCGTCGTCCTGGCGATGATCGGATTGGGAGCGTTCGTCCCGACCGCGATGCAGTTCGCGCCGGCCAAGAAGCAGACTCCGCGCGACATCGCCATCGCGCGCGCCAACCGACAATGCAATTCGCTGGCCGGGCTGCGCGCGGTCGCCCGGCAGCCCAGGGGGATGGTGTTCACCTTCGTCGATCTGGGGCCGCGGATCATCACCGTCACCCATCACAACGCGGTCATCGGCCCCTACCACCGCAACGGCGAGCAGATCGCCGACGTGATGAAGGCCTTCCGCGGCAGCGAGGCCAACGCCCGCGCGACCCTCGCCAAATACCGCGCCGACTATTTGCTCGTCTGCCCGAAGAACTCGAGCACCACCCTTTTCATGGCCGCCGCTCCGAACGGCTTCTACGCGCAGCTCAATCGCGGCCCGGTTCCGGCCTGGCTGACGCCGGTCGAGCTGCCGAAGGATTCGCCGTTCCGAATGTGGAAGGTCGCGCCTTAGAGGCTGGGGAAGCTCTGCTTCAGCCCGTCGACGATGAACTGCGCGGCGAGCGCGGCGAGGATGACTCCGAGGATCCGGGTGATCATCGCTTCGATGCGATCGCCGAGCAGGCGCATCAGCGGCCCCGCGGCGAGCAGCGTCACCAGCGTGATCAGGATCACTACCGTGATCGCGGCAAGTACCGTCGCGATTTCAACCGTGTCGTCGGCGCGCGACACCCACAGCATCGCGCTGGCGATTGATCCCGGCCCGGCGATCATCGGGATGGCCATCGGAAACACGGAAATGTCCTCGGCGTCGGGAGTGCCGTCGATCGACTGCGCGCGCTCCTCGCGGCGCTTGGTGCGGCGCTCGAACACCATGTCCAGCGCAATCATGAACAGCATCACCCCGCCGGCGATCTTGAAGCTGGCGAGGCTGATCCCGAGCGCGTGGAGCATCGGCCGCCCGAGCAAAGCGAAGAACATCAGGATCGCCCAGGCGATCAGTGACGATCGCACCGCCATCGCGCGGCGGTGGGCGGCCGACGTGCCGCGGGTCAGGCTGGCAAAGATCGGCGCGCAGCCGGGCGGGTCGATGATCACCAAAAAGGTGACCAGCGCCGACCCGAACAGCTCGATCATTGCGCGCTAGTCACTGGGCCGCGGTCTGGTCGTGGACGACCTGTTCGAAGCGCGAGCCGTTCCACAGGAAAGTGCGGAACTGCCGCGCCCCCTTCGAATCGACTTTCCAGTCCCACGCCAGCGTCCCGTCGGCCGAGCGGCCAACCCCGTAATCGTCGGGCGGAGTCTTTCCTCGGCGCTTCGATTTGGGGGTCAAGGTAAGCAGCGGCGGGCGGGTCGGTTTTCCGGCGCACGACGCCCGGCGAACGAACGGCCTCTTGGGGATTGCGCGCGCAACCTTGAGCACGTCGCCGGCGTCATAAACCCACAGCCAGCGCGTTTTCTCGCGCTGCCACACGGTCGTGAAATAACCGACCGACTTGCCGCCGTCGCGCACCCATGGACCGGTGTTGACGGCAATTCGGCGGTCGCAAGCAAGATAGCTTTGGCCCGGCCACCAGCGGACCGGAACCGGCGGGTCCTTGCGTCCCGCCAGGTATTCGTGCGCCCACACCGCCTGCGGGTTGAACATCACCGCGTCGAAGTCGGCGTATTTGCGAAACGCGGTCCATTGACCCAGTCGCTGGGCGTCGCGCGCAAACGCTCGCTCGGCCTCGACCGCACTTCGCGCGGGGCTGCCTTGGGCGACGATCGGAGGCGCGGCGGCGGCGGCGAGCAACAGTGCGAGCATCTCAAAAACCTTTCGGGTCGGGCAGGCCGGCGCGGCGGTGCGCGGCGACCAGCGTGTTCCTGAGTAGCATGGCGATGGTCATCGGCCCAACGCCGCCCGGGACCGGAGTGATCGCGGCCGCGACCTGCGCCGCTTCGTCGAACGCGACGTCGCCGACCAGACGCCCCTTGCCGTCCTCGGTCCGGACGCGGCTGATGCCGACGTCGATCACCGTCGCTCCGGGCTTGATCCAGTCGCCGCGGACCATTTCCGGTCGCCCGACCGCGGCGACGACGACATCGGCGCGGCGGACGATTGCCGGCAGGTCGCGGCTCTTCGAATGGGCGACGGTCACCGTCGCGCTTTCGGCGACCAGCAGCGCCGCCATCGGCTTGCCGACGATGTTCGAGCGGCCGATCACCACCACGTCGAGGCCGGCGAGGCTGCCGAGCTCGGCTTTGAGCAGATAGAGGCAGCCAAGCGGGGTGCACGGGACCAGCGCGTCGAGCCCGGCCGCGAGCCGGCCGACGTTGATCGGGTGGAAGCCGTCGACGTCCTTGGCCGGGTCGAGCGCGGCGATCACCCGCGCCGAATCGACCTGGGCGGGAAGCGGCAGCTGGACGAGGATCCCGTCGACCCGGTCGTCGCGGTTGAGCGCTTCGACCAGCTCGAGCAGCTCGGCTTCCGAAACCGTGTCGGCCAAATGATGAGCGAAGCCCGCCATCCCCGCCTCGGCGGTCGCCTTGCCCTTCATCCGGACGTAGACGGCGCTCGCCGGGTCCTCGCCGACCAGGACCGTCGCCAGCCCCGGCGGCCGCGCCGAGCGACGCTCGAACTCGGCGGCGGACTGGGCGACCCGCTCGCGAAGCTCGGCGGCGGCGGCCTTCCCGTCGATCCGCCGTGCGGTCATGCGGTCGAGTAGGTGAGGCTGCTCTGCGCCCCGTCGAGGAGCATGCGCAGGATCTGGATCAGGATCAGCACGACCAGAGGCGAGAAGTCGATGCCGCCGAAATCGGGCATGATCCGGCGGATCGGCCGGTACATCGGAGCGGTGATCCGGTCGAGCGCCTCGACGAAACTGCGCAGCCCCTGCGAGTTGGCGTTGAGCACTCCGAACGCGAACAGCCAGCTGAGGATCACCTGGCCGATGATGATCCAGCCGAGGATGGCGAGCAGGAAATCGGCGATGTCGAACAGGGCGCTGAGCATGGAGCTGCGCTTAGCCGCGCCGGGCGCGGGGAGCAATCAGGGTGCGAAGCGGTTGGACTGGGCCTCGGCAAGCACCAGGGCCCAGTCCCCGGCTGGGTCGCTCCACTCGGCGAGCGGAGTCCAGCCGCCGGCGAGCAGCAGCAGGCGGGCTCCGCGGCGGCCGTATTTGTGGCTGTTCTCGCTGTGGATCGACGAGCCCGCCTTGAACTCGAACGGCCGCCCGCTGACCGTGAACTCGGTGTCCCGCACCGCCACCAAATGCATCTCGATCCGCGACAATATGTCGTTCCAGCGTGCCTCGTGGCGGAACGCGTCGAGCGGGATCGTGCCGTCGAGCTCGCGGTTGATCCGCTCGAGCAGGTTGAGGTTGAAGCGCGCGGTAACTCCGCCGGGATCGTCGTAAGCGGCGACCAGCCGCTTGACCGGCTTGACCCGGTCCATACCGATCAGGAGCTGCGCCCCGGTGCCGAGCAGCTCGCGGAAATGGCGCAGCAGGTCGGTCGCGCTGCGCGGAACGAAATTGCCGATGGTCGATCCCGGGAAGAAGCCGAGCCTGGGCAGCTTTGCGACCGCGTCGGGAAGCTCGAACGGGCGCATGAAGTCGGCGACGACCGGAAGCACCGGCAGAGCCGGAAAGTCCCCGCTCAATTGAGCCGCGCTCGACTTCAAATAATCCCCGGAAATATCGACCGGGATGTAGGCGGCCGGAGCGATCGCCCGAAGCAGGATCGGGGTCTTGGTCGCCGATCCGGCCCCGAACTCGACCACCGCGGCGCCCTTGGGGATCCGCGCCGCCGCCTCGGCGATGATCGATTGCAGCAGCTCGGTCTCGGTTCGGCTCGGATAGTAAGCCGGCAGCCGGGTGATCTGGTCGAACAGCTCGGACCCCTGGTGATCGTACAGCCAGCGCGCCGGGACCGCGCGGGTCGTCGCGGCAAGTCCGGCAAGCACGTCGTCACGAAACGCGTCGGTTTGGTCGTCAGCCATCGCGGGCGAGACGAAGCCCGGTGAATTGCCAGCGGGCATCGGGCGGGAAGAAGTTGCGGTACGACGCCCGGCTGTGGCCCCGCGGAGTCGCGCAGCTCGCGCCCTTGAGGACCAGCTGGCCGCTCATGAACTTGGCGTTGTACTCGCCGACCGCGCCCGCGGCGGCGGCGAAGCCGGGGTAGGGTGCGAAGCTGCTCTGGGTCCATTCCCAGACGTCGCCGAAAATTGCGCCCGGCGCCGCCGGGGCGACGGCTCCGGCGCGGTCGAGCTGGTTGCCGAGGTTCGGGTCGGACGAATCCGCAAAGCTCTCCCACTCGGCCTCGGTCGGTAGGCGCTTGCCCGCCCAGCGGGCGAACGCATCGGCCTCGAAGAAGCTGACGTGAGCGACCGGAGCGGCGGGGTCGATTGCGCGCCGCCCGCCGAGCGTGAACTCGCTTCCGTCGCCGAGCCAGTAGAGCGGCGCCGCGATGCCCTCGAGCCGCACCCATTCCCAGCCGTCCGACAGCCACAGGGCCGGCGTCGAATAGCCCCCGTCGGCGATGAACTCGGCCCATTCGCTTGTTGTCACCGGCCGGCTGGCGATCGAATGCGGGTGGAGCAGTGCCGGGTGGCGCGGGCGCTCGCTGTCGAACGCGAAAGTGCCTCCGCCCGCGCCGACCTCGACTATCCCGCTGCGGCCTTCCAGCCAGCTGTCATTGCGAGCGGAGCGCGGCAATCCAGTTTTTTCTATTCGCTGGATTGCTGCGTCGCTGCGCTCCTCGCAAAGACGGCCATAGGCCGGCTCGAGCGGGCTTTCGGCAAAGGTCGCGAGGATGTCGGTCAGCAGCAATTCCTGGTGCTGCTGCTCGTGGTTGATCCCCAATTCGACCAGCTCGAGCGCTTCAGCCGGAAGCCCGGGCAGAGCCCGCTCGAGCGCCTCGTCGACATGCGCGCGCCACTCGCGGACCTTGTCCAGCGACGGCCGGCTGAGCATCCCGCGCTTGGCCCGCGCGTGCCGCTCGCCCTCGCCCTCGTAATAGCTGTTGAATAGATAATGGAAGCGCTCGTCGAACCGCTCGTAGCCCGGCGCATGGTCGCGCAGGACGAAGGTCTCGAAGAACCAGTTGGTATGGGCGAGGTGCCACTTGGCCGGCGACGCGTCGGGGAACGGCTGGACGGTCGCGTCGGCGTCCGACAGCGGCGCGGCGAGGTCGAGAGTCAGCGCCCGAGTCGCGGCCAGCCGCTCGCCGAGAGTGGCATTATCGCGCCGAATGCGCGGGAGGGGCGTGGCGGCGTTCACTTCTCGGCGGGCAGTCCGGGATAGGCCTGCTGCTTGAGCAGCTTGGCAAGGTGCGCGGCGTTGGACGCGAGCATGCCCGCCGACTGCTGAACTTCCTTTGGAACTTCGGGGAGATCCTTGAAGTCGGTCTTGTGCATCGCCTCGCCGACCCAATAGCAGGCGGCCGCCGACGGGATCGTCCAGCCGACGTCGTTCAATGCCTGGAACAGGTCGGCGGTGGTGCCGTGCGCGCCGTCCTCGTTGCCGACGATGGCGGCGACGGCGAGCTTGCCGAAACTCGGCATCCGCCCGTGATCGTCGGTTTCGCTGAGGAAAGCATCCATGCGCTCGGTCACTCGCTTGGCGATGCTCGACATCTGACCGAGCCAGATCGGCGTTCCGAAGATCAGCATGTCGGCGGCGAGAATCCGGCGGCGGATGTCGGGCCAGTCGTCGCCCGGACCCTCGTCCGAAGTGACGCCCGGCAGGACGTTGTGGTCCGCGATGCGGATGGTTTCGGCGAGCTCGACGCCATGCTTGCCAAGCTCCCGGGCGACAAGCCCGATCATCTTGTCCGTCGAGGAAGGCTCGCCGCTGCTGCGTTTGAGGCTGCAATTGATCGCGATCGCCTTTGCGGGCACGCAATTCTCCTCAACGGCGGTTGTCCCCTAACCCGCCATTGAACGCCAGTGCAGGCCGTTTGTGCCCTTGCATGGGTGGCCCGCCTAGCGGGTGGCGCCGGGTTGCCACAGGACGTCTCCGCCTTCGTCCCTGGCCAGCAAACGGCCGAGCACGAACAGATGGTCGGACAGTCGGTTCAGATAGATCCGCGCCAGCGGGTTCAGCGAGACCTGCCGCGCGGCCGCCACCACCGACCGCTCGGCGCGGCGGGCGATGGCGCGGGCCAGATGGACACGCCCGCTTGCCTCACTGCCGCCCGGCAGGATGAAGCTTTTGAGCGGCTCCAGCCCCTCGTTCATCGCGTCGATCTCGGCCTCGAGCCGGTCGACCTGCGCCTGGACGACGCGCAAGGTCATGTCCGACGGCGCGAAGTCCTCGCCGGGCGTGGCGAGGTCGGCCCCGAGGTCGAACAGCTCATTCTGAACCCGGCCGAGCATCGCTTTGGAGTCGCCGTCCGCGATATTCGCCAGCGCGAGCCCGATTGCGCTGTTCAGCTCGTCGACGTCGCCGATCGCCTGCGCCCGCGGATGGTCCTTGTGGATTCGCGAGCCGTCGACCAGCCCGGTCTCCCCCGCATCGCCGGTGCGCGTGTAGATTTTGTTCAGGCGTACCATCGCCTTTTGGCCATCAGCCCTTCGAGGCGCCGGCCACGACCAGGATCAGCGCGACCAGCACGATCGCGACCGCCTGGAACAGCACCCGCTTGCGCATCCAGGCCTGCTGCTGCTCGCCGGTGACGTCCTTGCCCGACGCCATGGCGATCACTCCGCGAACCAGCACATAAGCCGTCGCGCCCATCGCCCCGACCAGCAGGATGACAAGGAGTGTGTTGCCCATGAAAGCCTATTTAGGCCGGCTGCAGCCGAAAGCCAGACGGGACTAAGCCGGTAGCGAGGTCGCGGGCCAGCGCCAGTCCGTCGGCTCCCGCCTCGCGCATCGCGGCCAGGGTCGGCGCCAGATCGCGCTTGGCGAGCCGCCGCCCGTCGGCATGCGTGACGAGCGGATGGTGGAGATAGACAGGCTCGGGAAGGCCGAGCAGCCCCTGCAGCAGCCGCTGGATCGGCGTTGAGGGCCGAAGGTCAGCGCCGCGCACGACCATCGTCACCCCGCTCGCCGCGTCGTCCGTGACGCAAGCCAAATGATAGCTCGCCGGAGCATCCTTGCGGGCGAGGATCGCGTCGCCGATGTCGCCGGGTGCGGCGGTGAGAAGACGGCAGTCGTCTTCCGCCCAGCTCGGCAGTCCGGCGATCCCCAGCGCCCTGCTGCCGTCGAGCCGCCAGCTGTGCGGGGTGTTTGCGCGGCGCTGCGGATCGTCGGGCAGGCCGCGGCAGGTGCCCGGATAGGATGAGCCGGCATCGCCGTGCGGAGCGGTCAGCGACGCGGCGATGTCGGCGCGGGTGCAAAAGCACGGATAGACGAGGCCGCGCTCCTTCAAATGCTCCAGGGCTGCCGCGTAATGCTTCGTCCGCCGCGACTGGACCAGCGGCTCGCCGTCCCACTCGAGCCCCAGCCAGCGCAAGTCCTCCTCGATTCCGGCAACGAACTCCGGCCGGCTGCGCGTCGCGTCGAGATCCTCGATCCGAAGCAGGAACTGGCCGCCGCTCGCCCGCGCCCGCGAATGGCCGATTACCGCGCTGTAGGCGTGCCCGAGATGCAGCCGCCCGGTCGGTGACGGCGCGAAACGCGTTGCTCCTCCCCGGGACGGCGAGGTGGCAGCGCGAAGCGCTGACGGAGGGGGCTCTTCACCCGGCACGCCGCCCCCTCCACCACGCTTCGCGCGGTCCCCCTCCCCGTTCCGGGGAGGATGCCTCTTGACCTGCAGCGGTGGAAAATGCTGTCATGACCATGTCACGCCGGGATGGCATCCGGCTGGGCACAAGGGAAGACGGGCCGGGCCCTCTCCTCCTTGCGTGCGACGGGGCCGGAGAGCTGCAGTTCGG
>JBPCQE010000147.1:0-3979 GCA_050998435.1 Sphingomicrobium sp.
ATCCAGTCGCCGCCGTGGGCGATGATGTCGCGCACCGTCTTGCTCGGCTCCATCAGCTTGCGCTGCTGGTCGATGACGATTCCGGACAGCGTTTTGGCCAGCGTCACCTTGCCGCTGTCGGGCTTCAATTCGCCGGTCAGCAGTTTGAGCATCGTCGTCTTGCCGGCGCCGTTCGGGCCGACGATGCCGATCCGGTCGCCGCGCTGCACGCGCAGTGAGAAATCGCGGATGATCGGCCGCTCGCCATAGCTTTTCGAGACGTGATCGGCGTCGATCACGGTCTTCGAGCGGACGTCGTCCTTGGACAGCGCGAGCTTGGCGGTCCCGGCGGCACCGAGCATCGCTGCGCGCTGAGCGCGCAACTCGTTCAGCTTGGCGAGGCGGCCCTGGTTGCGGCGACGGCGCGCCGTGACTCCGCGCTGCAGCCAGTGGAGCTCGAGTTTCAGCTTGGAGTCGAGCTTCTCCGCCGCTCGTGCCTCCTCGGCATAGACCGACTCGGTCCACGCATCGAAGCCGCCGAAGCCGATCTCCGCCCGCCGCAGTTGGCCGCGATCGAGCCACAGGCAGCTCTTGGTCAGCCGGGCGAGGAAGGTTCGATCGTGGCTGATGGCGATGAACGCGCCGGTGAATCGCTTAAGCCAGCTTTCGAGCCATTCGATGCCGGCGAGGTCGAGGTGGTTGGTCGGCTCGTCGAGCAGCAGCAGGTCGGGCTTCTGCGCCAGCGCCCGGGCGATCGCCGCCCGCCGCCCCTCGCCGCCGCTGGCGGTCGCGACCGGGCGCGACAGGTCGACCCCGAGCTGATGGGCGATCGCCTCCCCGTCGTGGCGCGATGGCGCATCGGCGCCGTGCAAAACCCAGTCGGACAGGGTCTCGAACCCACCCAATTGCGGGTCCTGCTCGAGCAGCACGACTCGAGTTCCGGGAACGATGCTCCGCCGTCCCTCGTCGGTCTTGATGAGGTCGGCGAGGCACTTGAGCAGGGTCGTCTTGCCAATGCCGTTGCGGTCGATCAGCGCCAGCCGGTCCCTTGTGCCGATATGGACGTCGAGGCCGCGCAGCAGCCAGCCCTCGCCCTGGACCAGCCCGAGGCCTTCGTAGGAGAGGATTGGAGCCGCCATCCGGGGCACCTAGTCAATCGGCGCGGCGAGGTCACTCCTCGCGGTGGATGGCTGAATAAGGCTGTTCGCAACCATTCATAGCGCATTCAATGGCTTGTGATAGAAGAGTGGCCAAGAGATTCGCTCGATGTTGCTTCGTATCCTCCTCCCGGCCGCGCTCAGCGTTGGCCTGATCGCCTCCCCCGCGCTGGCCGACCCGCCGCGCGACCAGGATCGCGCGTTCGAAGCGACCCAGGAGGGCCGGTCCATGCCGCTGCCCAAGATCGAGCGGCGGGTGATGCCGTTCATGGATGGCGCCGACTATCTCGGGCCTGAATTCAACGGCGAGACCTACCGGCTGAAGTTCATGCGCGGCGGCCGGGTGATCTGGGTCGACGTCGATGCCGCCACCGGCCGAATCCTTCGCCGCTCCAGGCAATAAACAGCAAATCCCCCATGCGGCCGGTCGTTTCCGTGCCGCAACCGATCCGCTATGCTACGGGTTGAGCGCTGGGTAACGGCTAGGAGCCCCAACAGACATGCGCGTTTTGATCGTCGAGGACGAACCGAATCTCGGGCGCCAGCTCCGCTCGACGCTCGAAGGCGCCGGCTATGCCGTCGATTTGGCGACTGACGGCGAGGATGGCCATTATCTCGGCTCGACCGAGAGCTACGACGCGGTGATCCTCGATCTTGGACTGCCGGAGGTCGATGGCCTCACCGTGCTCGACCGCTGGCGCAAGGAAGGCAAGCGCATGCCGGTGCTGGTCCTGACCGCCCGCGACAGCTGGTCCGACAAGGTCGCCGGGCTGGATGCGGGCGCCGACGACTATCTCGCCAAGCCGTTCCAGACCGAGGAGCTGATCGCCCGGCTGCGGGCGCTGATTCGGCGCGCCAGCGGCAATGCGTCGTCAGAGCTGATCGCCGGCGACATTCGCCTCGACACTCGATCGGGCAAGGTCACCAAGGCCGGCGAGCCGGTCAAGCTCACCGCCCAGGAATATAAGCTTCTGTCCTATTTGATGCACCACAAGGGCAAGGTGGTCAGCCGGACCGAGCTTATCGAGCATATCTACGACCAGGATTTCGACCGCGATTCCAACACCATCGAGGTGTTCGTGACGCGCATCCGAAAGAAGCTCGGGGCGGACGTGATCACCACCATCCGCGGGCTCGGTTACAGCCTCGAGGACAATTCCGCTTGAACGACAGCGCCGCCGCGGTAACGGCGGCGGCTGCGGGGTCCAGCCGCCGCGGCAGCGGGTCGCTGACCCGGCGAATGATCGGCGTCGCGGCGCTGTGGATCATCGTCCTGCTGTTGCTCGGCGGCTTCGCGCTCGACCGGGTGCTGACCCGGTCGATCGAGCGCAACTTCGACGACCAGCTCGAATATGTGCTGAACGCGATGATCGCGGCGTCCGAGATCGGGCCCGACGGCGAGGTGCGGTTCAACCGGCCGCCGGCCGACCAGCGTTTCATCGAGCCCTATTCCGGAGTTTATTTCCAGATCAGCGGCGCTGGCGCCGACGCCTTCCCGTCGCGCTCGCTGTGGGACCGCCGACTGCGTGTCGCCAGCCGGCACAACGACGTCAACGTCCACACCTACGACAGCCGGGAGTTTGCCGGCGAGCCGCTGCGCATCGCCGAGCGCGACGCCATCCTGCCGGGCTCCGAGGTGCGCTGGCGTTTCCAGGTCGCCCACTCGCGCGAGATCATCGACCTGCAAATCCGCGACCTGCAATCGACTCTGTTCTGGAGCTTCGCCGTCCTCGGCGCCGGGCTGCTGGTGCTGGCCGGCCTGCAGACGGTTTATGGGCTGTGGCCGCTGCGCCGGGTCCGTCGCGAGGTGGCGCTGATCCGATCGGGCGAAAAAACTCGAATCTCGCAGGAGTTTCCGTTCGAAATCCGGCCGCTGACCGAGGAGATCAACCAATTGCTTGCCCACAGCGAGGCGCAGGCGGAGGAAGCGCGGCGGCACGCCGGCAACCTCGCCCATGCCCTCAAAACTCCGCTGACCGTGATCACCAACGCCGCGACCGCCCAGACGCACGACCTCGCCGACACCGTCTGCCGCGAAGCGCTGGTGATGCGCCGCCAGGTCGACCACCACCTCGCCCGGGCGCGCGCGATCGGCCGCCGGGCGTCGGCCCAGGCGAGGGCAATCGTGTGGGAAAGCCTCGAGGCGGTTCAGCGGGCGCTCGACCGATTGTACGAGAACGTCACGGTCGACATCGCCGGCGACCGCTCGGCGCAGGTGCGGGTCGAACGCCAGGACCTCGACGAGATGATCGGCAATCTGGTCGAGAATGCCGCCAAATACGGCGGCGGCCGGGTGTTCGTGACCGTCGAGGCGCGCGGCAAGATGGTCGACGTGCTGGTCGAGGACGACGGGCCCGGAATTCCCTTGGCCGACCGCGGCTCGCTGTTTTCGCGAGGCGCCAGGCTCGACACCACCGGCAAGCCGGGCACCGGGCTGGGCCTCGCAATCGTCCGCGACGTCGCCGAGATCTACGGCGGCCGGATCTCCCTTGAATCGAGCGAGGACCTCGGCGGCCTGCTCGCCCGACTGTCGCTTCCGGCAGGCTAGGAAAGCACGGCCTCTCGAGCTAGTGCGCAGCTCGTGACCGCCACCATCCATCCGCTCAATTCGACGCGCGAGCCGTCGCTGGCCGCGATGATGGATTTGGTTTCGGCCGACATGAACGGCGTCAACGCGGTCATCCTCGAGCGCATGCAGAGCAAGGTCGCGCTGATTCCGGAGCTTGCCGGCCATCTGATCGCCGGCGGCGGCAAGCGAATGCGGCCGATGCTGACGCTCGCGTGCGCAAACCTGCTCGATTATTCGGGCACCCGCCACCACAAGCTCGCCGCAGCGGTCGAGT
>JBPCQE010000180.1:0-9911 GCA_050998435.1 Sphingomicrobium sp.
ATGTCGAAGCAGCGCGTCGTCTTGTTGGACAGGCCGGCCAGCCAGACGGTGAACAGCAGGAGTCCAGCGATCATCGCGAGGACCACTGCACCGACCAGCACGTGATTGGACCGAGTTTCCATCAGGCCTCGACTTGTTCCTTGTAGCTGCCCGCCGCGGCGCGCCCACGGGGACCGTTAAAATACTCTTGAATCCAAGGATGTTCCAAAGACAATAGTTCCGGAATCGTTCCGACCGCCACTACTTTTTGATCGGCGATCACCGCCACCCGGTCGCAGATCGTGTGCAGCGTGTCGAGATCGTGGGTGATCAGGAACACGGTCAGCTCGAGCCGTTGCTGAAGCGAGCGGATGAGTTCGTCGAACGCCGCCGCGCCGATCGGGTCGAGACCGGCGGTCGGCTCGTCCAGGAACAGCAGTTCGGGGTCAAGCGCCAGCGCCCGCGCAAGGCCGGCGCGCTTGCGCATTCCGCCGGACAGCTCGGACGGATATTTGGGCCCCGCCGCTGCCTCGAGCCCGCTCATCGCGATCTTGAACGAGGCGATCTCGTCGAGGAGCGGTGGCTTCAGGTGGGGGAAATATTCGTGGATCGGCACCTCGACATTCTCGGCAACGGTCAGAGTCGAGAACAGAGCCCCGTTCTGGAACAGGATTCCCCAGCGGCGGCGAATGTTCTTGGCCTCGTCTTCGCTGCGGCCGATCATGTTCTCGCCGAGCACCTCGATCTCGCCCTCGTCGGGCGTCTGCAAGCCGATGATCGAGCGCATCAGCACCGACTTGCCGGTGCCAGAGCCGCCGACCACGCCGAGAATCTCGCCGCGCTGGACGTCGAGGTCGAGGCCTTCGTGGATGACCTGGTCGTCGAAGCTGTTGCGAAGCCCGCGAACGGAGATGATCGGCGCTTCGCTCATCGCCAGCCGATCGAGCTGAAAAAGACGGCGAACACCGCGTCGAGCACGATCACGAGAAAGATCGACTGGACGACCGCATTGGTCGTGCGCAGTCCGACCTCCTCGCTGTTACCTTGCACCAGCATGCCCTGGAAGCAGCCGGCCAGGCCGATGATGAAGCCGAACACCGGCGCCTTGATGAGACCGATCCACAGGTCGGTGAGCGGCACGACTTCCTGCAGGCGCTGGACATAGGTCAGCGGCGGAATGTCGAGGACCAGCCAGACGAACATGCCGCCACCGAGCAGCGACATGATCATCGCGAAGAAGGCGAGCAGCGGCATCATGATGGTGCTGGCGAGCAGCCGCGGGATGACCAACGCCTCGATCGGCGACACGCCGATGGTGCGCATGGCGTCGATCTCTTCGGTGATTTTCATCGTCCCGATCTGCGCCGCGAACGCCGATCCCGAGCGGCCGGCGACCATGATCGCGGTCATCAAGGTGGCGAGTTCACGCACGGTGATGCGGCCAATCAGGTTGATGGTGTAGATTTCCGCGCCGAACTGCTCGAGCTGGACCGCGCCTTGCTGCCCGACGACAACCCCGATGAGGAAGGTCATCAGCCCGATGATGCCGAGCGCGCGTACCCCGACCACGTCAAAGCGTTGAACGACGGCGTTAAGGCGGAAGCGCTTCGGCCGCCGGGCCAAATTGGCGAAACCGACCAGGACCGCTCCGAAGAAACCGAGCAGTCCGACCAGCGTCCGCCCGAGCTCGTTGACCCACAGGCCAAGCTCGTTGAGGACATGGAAAAAGCCGCCGGGCACCTCGGCGTGGACCTTGGCCGGCTTGTCGGCCTCGGCGACCTGCTCGAGCAGGCTTTCTTCCTCGGGGCTGGCGCCGACCACCTTCGCGCCCCGGTCGCGGACGGTGCGATAGATGATCCAGGCCCCGACCGTGTCCATCTTTTCGACCTTGGACAAGTCGATCGTCAGCGGGTCGCCGAGCGCGTCGAGCTCGCGCGCCGTCGTCGCCGCTCGGGTGATCGTCAGCGAGCCGGCAATCCGATAGGTTTCGCCTGCGCTCTCCCCGGCTCCCCGGGATTCCGCGGTGGTTTGATCCTTATCGGCCATTTGCGGGGGATTAGTGCGCGAATTCCTTCACATGGGCAAGTATTGCGCCGCCGCGGCCCAGTCTTGCCGGGCCGCCACTTTCCTGCCGCCATTGTCGCCTCTAAGCGACCCGGTCATGTCGAGCGACGCGTCCTTGCTGTTTGTCCCCGTCGGGTCGAACTCGGCGCGGCTGTTCGGGCTCGACGCCAGGGCCCGCGCCTGCCGTCTCGCCAGCAACGCCGGTTTCAAGTGCGCCGATGCGGTCGAACCGGGCCGGGCAGCGTTGATCGCCAGCCTCGATTATGCCTGGGACCCCGCCTGGCTGACGGAGATGGCCAACCGGCCGTCGAGCGTCCTGACCCTGGCGGGCCAGCCGGTGCTCGCCCATGTTCCGGTCGGCGGGCCGGCCCTCGCTCCTATCGCCCACGCGCTGGCGAATGGCGACCTGGCGTCGCTCGACGGCCTCGAGCCGGTCGCGGCGGAGACGGTCGAGCTCAGCTACCGCAAATTGCGCAAGCGCGACCGCCCGTTCGTCATGCCGCTCGATGCCGCCGACCCGGATGCCGTCGAGCGCGCCGCCTATGACGCCTCCTACAAGGGCGTGACCGACGCTTTGACCCTCTATCTGTGGCGCCGCCCGGCTTTTTACCTGACCCGCTGGGCGGCCGAGGCGGGCCTTACGCCCAACATGGTGACCGCGGCCGGCTTCGTCCTCTGCCTGCTTGCCTTCTGGCTGTTCTGGGAGGGGCATTACTGGCTCGGGATCGCCGCCGGCTTCGTCTTCATGGTCCTCGACACGGTCGATGGGAAGCTCGCCCGCTGCACCGGCACTTCATCGGAGTGGGGCAATCTGTTCGACCACGGAATCGACCTCGTCCACCCGCCGTTCTGGTGGTGGGCATGGATCCACGGCTTGCAAGCCTACGGCCGCCCGCTGGAGCCGATCTACGCGACCATGCTGCTGTGGGCGATCGTCGGCGGTTACGTCGCCCAGCGCCTGATCGAGGGCGTTTTCCTGCGCCGCCACGGAATGCATATCCACGTCTGGCGGCCGATCGACAGCCAGTTCCGGCTGGTCACCGCTCGGCGCAACCCGAACATGGTGATCCTGTTCGCCGCCTTGCTGTTCGGGCGCCCCGACGTCGGCATAGAGCTGGTCGCCTTGTGGACCATCGTCTCGCTGATCTTCCACGCGGTGCGAATGGCGCAGGCGACCGTCCGGTCGGAGCAGGGCGGACAAGTCGTCTCGTGGCTGGCATGAGGTTGGCGCTGGAATGACCGGCCTGACCGCGATCGTTCTCGCCGGGTCGCGGCCGGGCAAGGATGCATTCGCCGAGAGCCACGGAACCGACCTGAAAGCGCTGATCCCGGTCGGCGGCGAGGCGATGGTGCGCCGCCCGGTCGCTGCCTTGCTGTCGAGCGATCGGGTCGCCGCGGTCTGGGTGCTCGCCCAGCAACCCGAGCGGATCGGAGCGGTGCTTCCCGCCGATCCGAGGCTGACCTTCGAGCATTCGGGAGCGACGATCGCCGAGACTCTCGAAGCCGTCTGCAGCGATCCCGCGACTCAATGGCCGGTGCTGATGACGACCGCCGACCATGCGCTGCTCGATGCGGCGATGATCGATGACTTCTGCGATCGCGCGGGGCAAGCCGACATCGCCGTCGCCGTCGTCGAGCGGCGCGCGCTGCTCAAGCGGCTGCCGGCGACCCGGCGCACCTGGATCCGCTTCCGGGGCGGGGCCTACAGCGCCGCCAATCTCTTCCTATTGCGATCGCCCAAGTCCGCGTCAGCGATAAGACTCTGGCGGTCGGTCGAGCAGGACCGCAAGAAGGGCTGGCGACTGCTGTTGGCGATGGGCCCGGCGCTGTTCCTCGGCTCGGTGCTTCGCCTGCTGACCCTCGACCAGGCGCTGCGGCGGATCGGCGCCAAGCTCGGCCTCGACGTCCGCGCAATCGAAATGGCGAATCCGCTCGCCGCGGTCGATGTCGACAAAGCCGACGACCATGCGCTGGTCGAAGCGATCCTCGCCGGCCGAGCATGACCGACCTCGCCATTTACGACCTCGACCGGACCCTGACCCGGCGGGCGACCTACACTCCGTTCCTGATCCATTGCGCTCTGCGGAGGGCGCCGTGGCGGCTGTTGCTGCTGCCGGTGGTCGCGCTGTCCGTGCTGCTCTACCTGGTCCGGGTCATCGACCGCGGCCGCCTCAAGGAGATCAACCACCGGCTGTTGCTCGGCCGCTGGATCCACCCGAAGGATTTGAAGCCGCTGGTCGACAGCTTCGCCGACTCGACGATCGCCGGGAACGTCCGCCCCGGCGCTCGACTGGCTATCGCCCGCGACAAGGCCGAGGGCCGCCGCATGGTCCTCGCCACCGCCTCCTACCGCCTCTACGCCGACGCCATCGCCGACCGCCTCGGCTTCGACGACGTCATCGGCACCGGCTCGGTGATCGGCCTCGACGAGCGCGTCCGCTCGCGGATCGAGGGCGAGAATGCCTACGGCGACGCCAAGCTTCGGATGATCGCCGAATGGGTCGAGAAATCCGGCCTGACCGGCCGCCACGGCCACGTCCGCTTCTACTCCGACCACGCGTCGGACGCCCCGACCTTCGAGTGGGTCGACGAGCCGGTCGCGGTCAACCCGCACGCCCGACTCGCCCGAATGGCGATCAGGCGCGGCTGGGTAATCGAGGACTGGGGCTAAGCGAGAAGATCGGGAACCCGGTACGCCGATTCATGTTAAATGCAGTCGGTGCCTTCACCATGTAAGGATGAGGGCGACCATACGGCACCGCACGCTTTGTCGCGGACCGGCATTAGGAGATACCATGAACAAGCCGATCAAATTGCTCATCGGGGCAAGCTTCTTCGCTTTCGCGGCCTGCGACGTAGACCAGACCAAGGAAGGGGAAATGCCCGACGTCGACATCAACGCCAGCGGCGGCCAGCTGCCCGAGTATAATGTCGAAGGTCCGACCGTGAACGTCGGGACCGAGAACAAGACCGTCGAAGTGCCGACGGTCGATATCGACCCTCCCAAGGAGGACTAGGCCGACTACGACGCCGGCAGCCCCGTCCGGGCCCGGCGTCACGAATCTCTGCTCCGGGCCGCGACCCCTAGGCGGCCCTGAGCAGGATTATTCGCCGTTCAGAACGCCACGACTGCCGATCGTCGCCGGATCGGGGCGACCGATCGCTGCACCAGCCTGCCCCGTTCCCGGGAACGCACGGCGGGTTTTCGCTTTGTGGCAACGCGGCAGGCGCTTTAGCCACAAAGGGAGCATGACATGGCATTCTTTGATTTCTTCAAGCGCGACAAAGAAGGAGCTGTTCGAAGCCAACGCCGATGCGCAAAAGCGTGCCGAGGCCATCAAGCGCGAGATCAAGCGCCTCGGACTTCCAGGCAATGTCAACGTGCTGGTCGAAGGCTCGCGGGTCCGGGTGACCGGCGACGTTCCCGACGAGGCGACCCGGCAGAAGCTGGCGATGATCGTCGGCAACGTCAAATATATCGAAGCGGTGGACGACGGCGGCCTGGCCGGCGGCCAGGCGCAAGGCCAGGCGCAGGCAAAGGTGCCCAAGGTGCACGAGGTCGAGAGCGGCGACACCCTCTCCTCGATCGCCAAGCAGCATTACGGTGAGGCCAACGCCTATCAGCAGATCTTCGAAGCCAACCGGCCGATGCTGAGCGACCCGGACGAGATCTACCCCGGCCAGATGCTCATCATCCCCGAAAAAGCCGGAGCGATGGCGTAATCCAAGGAATCAGGCGGGTCCGGGTCTAGCCGAACCGCTTAAAAAGGCTCGCCTCACGATCTCCGTGGGGCGGGCTTTTCTTGCCCCGGCCGTTCCGGAGGCGGCCAGCAGTCCGGCTCCTCGTCGGTAATCGGGCGGTCGATCTCGCTGAGGCCGTCGCGCGCTCGGCGATCGATCCCCACTTCATCCGCCGCCCACAGCGCCGCGTTGTAATCCTTTGCAGCAAGCGCTGGGGAAATACCTCACGCGTCGGGGCGTTTCACTCCCCGGAGCTGCCGCCGTCGCCCTGCCCGGAGCCTTCGGCCGCGCGCAGGTTGGTCGCCTTCATCTTGCCGCGCTGGTCCTGCTCGACATCATAGGACACGCGCTGGTTTTCTTTCAGGGTGCTCATCCCGGAGCGCTCGACGTCGGAAATGTGGACGAACGAATCGGCTCCGCCGTCCTCGGGCTGGATGAAGCCGAAGCCTTTTGACTCATTGAAAAACTTGACCGTGCCGGTGGGCATTTCACTATCCTTCTCGTCGGGGTGTCGGACTCCCACTGCAACGAGCCAGAAGCGGAATGGAGCCGCGATCCTGTGCAGCGCCCTTCTATCCCCAGGCCGACATTGCCCAAACGTCCGCTTCCGCAGGCTACACCGCTCTGAGCGCGTTCTCGAAGTCGGCGATCAAGTCATCCGCGTCCTCGACTCCGATCGAGATTCGAACGAGGTTGTCGGTGATGGCGAGCGCCTGCTTGCGCTCGTCCGGCACCGATAGATGGGTCATCGCCGCTGGCGCGCTGGCCAACGTCTCGGTCCCCCCGAGGCTGACCGCCAAATTGGCGATGACCAGCGCGTCGAGGAACGCGAAGGCCTCCTTCTCGCCGCCGTTCAGATAGAGCGAAAAGGTTGAGCCCGCGCCGGTGCAATGGCGATTGTAGATGTCCGACTGCCGCGAGCCCTCGTCGAGGAAACCGAGGTAGACGACGCTTTCGACCTTGGGATGGTCCCGCAGGTACGCGCAGATCTTGGCGGCGCTTTCGCCGGCGCGGTCCATGCGAAGCTCGAGCGTCTCGAGGCTCCTCAAGAGCATCCACGCGGTGTTGGGGTCGCAGATGGTGCCGATGGTGTTGCGCATCATCCGCACCTGGTCGATCAGCGCCTGCCGCCCGACCAGCCCTCCGGCGACGAGGTCGCTATGCCCGCCGGCATATTTGGTCAGGCTGTAGATGGTGAGGTCGGCGCCCTGCTTGAGCGGATGCGCCCACAGCGGCCCAAGGAACGTGTTGTCGATCGCGATCGGCGGCAGCTCGCCCGCTGCGAAAGCTGCGTTGCGCGACGCCGCGACTGCCTCGACGTCGACGAGCACGTTGGTCGGGTTGGCCGGGCTTTCGAGGTAGATCAGCGACACCCGGCCCTTGGCCTTGGCCTCAGCGATCACCTCGTCGATCTCCTCGCGCGTCGCTCCGGCCGGGAAATCGAGCCACGACACTCCGAACCGGCCGAGGATCTTGGCGATCAGAGTTTCCGTCGCAGCGTAGAGGGGCCCTGAGTGGACGACCACGTCGCCCGGCTGGACGAAGGTCAGCAGCAGGGTCGCGATCGCCGCCATGCCGCTCGAAAACGCCAGCGCGTCGTCGGCCTCCTCCCAAATCGCCAGCCGGTCCTCGAGGATCTCCTGGTTGGGTCCGTTGAAGCGCGAATAGACGAGGCCCTCGGGGCCGCCGGCGCGCTTGCCGGTGACGCCTTCGAAAAAGCGCTTCCCGGCGGCCGCATTCTCGAACACGAAGGTCGAGGTCAGGAACACCGGCGGCTTGAGCGAGCCCTCGCTCAGCGCCGGGTCGAAGCCGTAGCCCATCATCAGCGTCGAGGGGCTGAGCTTGTGATTGCCGATGCTGGTTGGGGAAGGCTTGGGCTTGCGTCGCGGCGTTGCGCCGCTGCTGTCGTCTTCGGTGGGCAAAGTCGGTCTCCTGGTCGAAGCACCCCTAAACCCAGTCCCGCACCGCCGATAGGACTAGGTGAGCAGCGCTGCAAGCAGCCACACCGTGCCGACCATCAGCGGCACACCGGCCAGATCGATCAGCAGGCCCGCCTTGAGCATCCGCGGCAGCGCGATGTGCCCGCTCGCCCAGGCGATCGCGTTGGGCCCGGTGCCGGACGGCAGCATGAAGCCCCAGCTCGCCGCCCATGCGGCCGGCAAGGCGAGCAGGATCGGGTCGATTCCGGTCGCGGCGATGATGCCCGCAACCACCGGGATGATGCCGCTCGCCGCGGCGACGTTGGACGCGAACTCGGTGATGACGATGACGATCGCAACCAGCGCCACCGCGACGACCAGCGGGTGGACATCGCGCAGCGGCTGAAGAGCCACCCCGAGCCAGTCGCCGAGCCCCGACTCGCCCATCCCCGCAGCCAGCGCGAGGCCGCCGCCGAACAGCATGATCACTCCCCACGGGGCTCGGTTCGCCTCCTCCCAGTTGAGGATCGCGCGCCTTTTGCCACCCTCGGCGCTGCCGTCGGGGATCACGAACAGCAGCAGCGCTCCGGCGACGGCGATCGTCCCGTCCGTCAGCGAGTCCTTGGGCAGGTAAGGGAGCAGGAACGGGATCGCGACCCAGCCGGCGACCACCGCCGCGATCAGCAGCACGAGGCGCTTCTCGGCGACGCTCCACGCGCCGGCGGTGCCGATCCCGGCCAGCGCTTGGGCGGGGTCGAAATCGGTGGGTTGGACCCGCTGCACCTTCATCAGGATCCACCAGCTGATCGGGATCGAGACGAGCACCAGCGGAATTCCGTACATCGCCCAGGTCAGGAAGCTTATGTGCAGCCCGGTCGAGCGCTCGATGATCCCGGCGGCGATCGCGTTGGTCGGCGACCCGACCAGCGTCCCCAGGCCGCCGATCGACGCGGCGAAAGCGATGCCCATCGCCAGCGCCCCCGCGAATCCGTCGGTGTGCCCCGGCTTGACCTGGGCGGCGGCCAGCACGGCGAGCGCGATCGGCATCATGATCAGAGTCGTCGCGGTGTTTGAGACGATCATCGAGATGATCGCGGTCGCTGTCATGAACGCCAGCAGCATCGCCGCCGGAGTGCTTCCGCCGCGCTTGACGATGGCCAGAGCCAGCCGCCGGTGAAGCGCCGTGCGCTCGATCGCCAGAGCGATGATCGCCCCGCCGAGCACCAGGAACAGGATCGGCGAATAATAGGACGCCGCCGTCTCGTTGGCGTTCATGATCCCGAACAAAGGGAAGATGACGAACGGCAGCAAAGCGGTGGCGGTCAGCGGCAGGGCCTGGGTCATCCACCACACCGCCATCAGCACCACCAGCGCGGTCGTCCGCCACGCGGCCAGCGGCATGTCGGCCGGCGCCGGCAGCGCCAGCAGCACCGCGAACGCGAGCAATCCGCCCCACAGGCCCCACCGGGCGGTCGCGTTGCTTTCGCTCATCCCGCGACCGCGATCATCGAAATCTGCCGCCCGTAATCGGCCTCGCCGCGATGGGTCGCCCGGCGGTAGCTGAAGAAGCGGTCGGCGTCGGCGTAGGTGTCGAGCCCGAGCGTCTCGACGCTGGCGATCCCGGCGGCGGTCAGGCGGGCGGCGACATAAGCCTCGAGGTCGAAATGCGGCCGCCCCTCCGGGCCCCTGACGAAGAAGCGTTCGCTGGCGGGATCGAGGCCGAGGAAGCGCCCGCGGAAAGTCTCGTCGACCTGGTACGATACTCGGGCGATGCATGGCCCGACCGACGCTGCGATCCGCTCGCGCCGCGCGCCCAGGCCCTCCATCGCGCCGATCACCGAGTCAGTCACTCCGGCCAGCGCTCCGCGCCAGCCGGCGTGGGCCGCCCCGACCACTCCCGCCTCGGCATCGGCGAGCAGCACCGGCGCGCAGTCGGCGGTGAGGATTCCGAGCAGCAGGTTCGGGCGGTCGGTGACCATCGCGTCGGCGCGCGGGCGCTCGTCCTGCGGCCACGGCTTGTCGACCACGACGGCATCGGGCGAATGGACCTGGTGGACGGTCGCCAGCTCGGCCCCGGAAAGCGCGGCGGCGATCGCCCGGGCGCGGTTCTCGGCGACCGAGTCGCGGTCGTCGCTGCTGCCATAGCCGGTGTTGAGGCCGGCGAGCTCGCCGGTCGACACGCCACCGCGCCGGCCGAGGAAGCCGTGC
>JBPCQE010000095.1:0-11280 GCA_050998435.1 Sphingomicrobium sp.
GACCCACCCGATCCCATCCCGAACTCGGCCGTGAAACCGGACAGCGCCGATGGTACTACTGCCTAAGCAGTGGAAGAGTAGGTCGTCGCCAGGCTTTGAAGCCAGCGTGAGACAAGAGAACCCATTCACAATATCATTGCCCAACGGAGCCGCAGGCTCCGCAAGGCCGACCGGCCGCCCGAGCTATGCGAGGAAAGCCAAGTGGGCGGATGCCCACGCCGGCGCTTGAGGCAACAAAACAGTTTATCGCGGGGTGGAGCAGCCCGGTAGCTCGTCAGGCTCATAACCTGAAGGTCGCAGGTTCAAATCCTGCCCCCGCAACCAACAAAACAGCCCGCCATTCGGCGGGCTTTTTTTGTGCCTTGAATCCTCCCCACTGCCCTTACTCTAATCCTCTCGGGCCGTCGGCCAGACTGGCTCGGCCGGCGGAGAGCTGGAGGGCGCCGGCGCCGGGTCATCGATGTCCGGTTCGACCGGCGGCTTCTCGCTCGGTGCCGGAACCGGCGACGCGGGCTGAGCAGTGGTCGGCTGCGGTTCGGGGGGTGTCTGCGGGGGTCCACTGGCCATGGCTGGGTTCCTTCGCAAGTTAAACGCGGGCGTGCGCCAACGGGTTGCGGTCGAAATTCCTGTCCCAGCGATCATCCCGTGACTCTTAACCCGCTGGAACCGACTTACTAACTGCTTGGCATAGCTTTGCGGAACACCAGCCGCGGCGATACGTCGGGACATTTCATTGGATGGACGTCCGTTCCATTACGGACTCGGTTACTCGGCAACTGCTCCGGGTTGGACGATTGTGGCCTTCTTCACACCTTTTGACCAGCCGGCGACCTGGTATCCGCGCTCGCGCAGGCAAACATCATGGATATCGTGGGCTTTGTTTCTCATTGCACCCCTCTCGCCCGGACCGGCAGCAGCTCGGATCGTGCCACCGCGAAAATGTCATGCATCTGAATGCATTGCCATTTATTTCATGTTGTTAAAATCGTAAGGTGCTCGATCGTCAGCATTCAAGCGCATCGTCCTCGCGGTTTCCGGCCTCAGGCCAGGCGCCCGTCGAAAAAGCCACCCAAGTCGACTTGTCGGGACAAAGGTCGCACGTTGGGCTCATTGGAGAAGTACACCGTGAGAGCAGAACATATCCGTCAAATGCCGTCTTTCGCGGCGAAGTCGGCTTTCTGGAACGAGCTGAAGGAGGGCGCCGGAGAGTATCTGGCCTCCGAGGCGGACCGAGGGCGGCCATCGATCGGGGATCCGCGCCTGCTGCGCAAGGCGGCCGTTGTCCTGCTCTGGTTTACCCTTTCCTACGGCGCATTGATGTTCGCGCCGACGCTGCTGGCGGCTCTGCTTGCGGCCCTCTCACTCGCTATTTCGGCCGCCGCGATCAGTTTTAATGTCTTTCACGACGCTAATCATCGCACACTCTTTCGCCGACCAGCGGCAAACCTCTGGGCAGCTAGGCTATGCTCGGTGCTGCTGGGGCCGTCCCGTCACTATTGGGTGCACAAGCATCAGGGGCTGCACCACCGTCAGCCGAACGTGATCGAATGGGACGACGATCTCGAGACGCGCGGCTTCCTGCGGCTTTCGCCCGAGACGCCTTGGGCACCTCGCTTCCGTAACCAGGAGGTTAAGGCGCTTCTCTACTACGGACTGAACTCGCTGGAGTGGGTGTTCTGGAAAGACTTCCTATGCCTTGCACGCGGTCGCCTGAATGAGTGGCATGCCGTTAGCTTGGACAGAGAAGCGCGCACGGAACTGCTCGTCTGCAAAAGCCTGTACCTGCTACTTATTGTTCTACCGCCATTCCTTTTGCTGCCGCTTATGTGGGCGGCCGCTTGCTTCATCCTATTTCATCTCGTTCTCAGCTGGGTGCTGGCGGCGGTCTTCCAGCTTGCCCATTTTACAGAGGAAATGCAGTTCGGCGGGATTCGTGCAGGAGACGATTGGGCTACGCATCAAGTCCGCACCACGGCCGACTTCGCCACGTCCTCTCGCCTTACCACGTGGTTCACCGGCGGGCTTAACCACCAGATTGAGCATCACCTTTTCCCAAATGTTGCGCACAGCCATTATTCCGGACTGCGGCCGATCGTGCGGACCGTCGCCGAGCGGCACGGGCTGAAGTGCCACGATCTGGGTGGCGCTTTCTCCGCTATTCGGCAGCATTTTTCCCATTTGAAAACGCTCGGCCCCAGAGTTAATCCTTCGCGTGATCAGGGACACTTCATCATCTCAGCGGTGGCGCCCAGCCCTCTGAGTGGGTAAGTTGTTAGTGTCCGCTTTCCACTCATTGCGGGCAAAAACGCCGCGTGCGACATCTTGCCTCGGAAGGCATGGGGGCGAGGATGGAACGGCTGGCGGTTGTCTGCTGGCTTGCCCTTGCGGCGATCCACGCTTCCCCCGCTGCGGTCCTCTTCATGCCCGCTTTGACGGACACTCTTTACGGCATCCCGCCAACCGGATCGACAGGGGT
Organism: Sphingomicrobium sp.; assembly: GCA_050998435.1. Taxonomy (GTDB): domain Bacteria; phylum Pseudomonadota; class Alphaproteobacteria; order Sphingomonadales; family Sphingomonadaceae; genus Sphingomicrobium. Next base: position 2,477 of record JBPCQE010000095.1, read on the forward strand.
GCTGGTCATCCATCGAGGTGCGTTATTCTTCGGGATCGTTGTGGTCGCTGTGTTCGCGACGTTCGCGCCAGGCGCTCGAAAAGCAGCGACACTGCAGTTGGGCATCAGCGTCGTAAGCTTTTTGGTCGTCTACACGATGGCTGGCGCTCCCGAAGGCCCGCTCCGCACGATCGCGGTGGTGGACGCACTGGCACTGCTCCCATTGGCCTACGTTACGTGGATGGCCTGGCGATCCGCGAATTGAGCGTTTCCACTCACCGCCGAAGTCTCGGCGCACGTACATCCATGTGCGCTTTCGACCCAAAGCGGACACTGGCCGCCAAATGCGGTAATGTGCTTGGGCTGAAAGGGCCCGAAGAACCGTGCACATTGGAATCCTGACCGGTGGCGGCGACGTGCCGGGTCTCAATCCCTGCATCCGCGCAGTCACGCTGGCGGCCGCGGACCGCGGATGGCGAGTCACCGGGATTCGCCGCGGCTGGCAGGGACTGCTGGGCGAGCAGTCGCTGATGCCGCTCGATCGCGAGGCCGTCAGGGGGATCGACCGGCACGGCGGAACGATCCTCCACACGTCGCGGGTCGAACCGCGCACCGCCGAGGGAGGCGATCGCACGAAGGAGGTGCTCGCCGCTCTGGAGCGCAACGGCATCGACGCGCTGATCACGCTCGGGGGGGACGGCACATTGCGCTTTTCGGCGCATTTGTCGTCGCTCGGAGTACCGGTGATCTCGGTACCCAAGACGATGGACAACGACGTCTTCGGAACCGATTATTGCATCGGCTTTTCGACCGCGGTCAGCCGCTCGGTTGAAGCCATTACCCGGCTGCGCACAACGACCGCGAGCCATGAACGCATCGCGGTCGTCGAGTTGTTCGGCCGGCGCTCGGGCGAGACGGCGTTGCTCGCCGGATTCCTCGCGCAGGTCGACCGGACTCTGATCAGCGAGGTTCCGATCGACCTCGACGCGCTCATCCCGCTGCTGGTCGACGACAAGCAAAGCAATCCGGCGCGCTACGCGATGATCGTGGTTTCGGAAGGAGCGCGGCTGGCGGGCAGTCCCGAAAATTCGGACATCAGCAAGTCGGCAAGCGCCCGCGCCGACGACGGCATCGGGTTTTCGCTCGCCCGCGCGATCGAGTCGAGAACCGGTCATGGCACCGTGCTCCAGGAGCTCGGCTATCTCATGCGGGCCGGCGAGCCCGATGCCCTCGATCGCATGGTCGGCTTCGCCTTTGGCGCCTTGGCCGTGCAACTTCTGGAAGCGCGGACCCCCGGGCGGATGGTCTCGGTCAAGCGCGGTGCCTACGATCATGTGCCCATCGAGACGCTTCTGACCGGAACCAAGTCGGTGGACGTCGAAGCGCTTTATGATCCGCAGGCCTACCGCGCCAAACTGGCTCGGATCGAGGGCATGCCGATGTTCCTCTACTGAACCCGCGAAGTCCGCGGTCAGCACCGGTTCGATCAGCCGGGGTCGTGCGCAAAAGCGGCGGCCGCTCCGAACAGGCCCGGCTGCGGGTGGGTGATGAGTTTCACCGGGATTGCTGCCATCCGCCTTTCGAAGCGGCCCTTGGGCAAGGAAGCGGCTGGAAAATCCGGATCGCGGCAGGTGGTCGGCGAGACGCAACCCGACGCCGCCCCCGATGACGACCGCATTGGCACCCTGGGCAAGCGCCAGGTCGCCCGCGACGGCGCCGACACAGGCAGAAGCGATCGAGAGCGGCTGCCGCCAGGCTGTCGCTGCCGTCGAGCGCCGCGGCCCACAAAGACTTTTCGTCACGGATCGCGATCGGTTGATCTTCGATGGCGCCGAGCGCCTCGTAAATATTCATCAAGCCACGGCCGGAGACCAGTCGTTCGACCGAGACGCGCCGAAAGTTCTTCCTCAGCTGCGCCAGGATGCGGTCTTCGAGGCTGTCGAGGGGCGCGAAATCAACGTGGCCGCCTTCGGTTTCGATCACGTCGTAAGACCCATCCCGACGGCGCAGGAGCGCAGCAACTCCAAGACCGGTGCCGGGTCCGAGAACGGTAATCACGCCATTGTCGGGCAGGGGGCAGTCGGGCCCGCCCTGGGTTTGGAATGCGCTCGAATCGAGCGCCGCGACGGAGTGAGCGATCGCTCCGAAATCGTTGACGATCGTCAGCTGTCCGAACTCGAGCCGTTCCCGCAGGAGCGCCGGACTGATGACCCAGGGGTTGTTGGTGAGCTGGAGCAGCTCCCCGCCTACCGGGCCCGCGACCGCCATCGCCAGCGCTTGCGGCAAGGGCGCGCCGCTCCGGCGCCCGAACTCCTCCCAGGCCGTCTCGAAACTGGCATGCTCGCTGGTTCGGAGCGTGACCGCGTCGCCGAGCCCCGCGACGGTTTTTCCATCCAGAGTCGCGATCGCGAAGCGCGCATGAGTGCCGCCGATGTCCGCGGCGACAATCTCCCTCATGCAGGCTTGCTCAAGCGACGATCCGAACCGGCGCGCCCGCGCCCGCCTGGTCGTTCTCCAAAACGGCGCCGTTGCTCTTGATGATCTGCGCGTAAAGCCGAGCGCTATCCTTGGGCGTTCGGTCCAGCGTTTCGAAATTCACGTGCACAATTCCGAAGCGCTTCGAAAATCCGAGCGACCATTCGAGGTTATCGAGCAGCGACCAGACCATGTATCCGCGAATGTCGACGCCTTGCCCAATCGCCTCGTGGATCGCCCGCAGATGACGCTTGAGATAGTCCACCCGCACCGGGTCTTCGACCCGGCCGCCGCTTGCCGCCGGAGGATCATAGAAAGCGGCGCCGTTTTCCGTAACGTACAGCGGCGGATTGCCGTAGCGCTGACTCACCCAAAGCAGGGTATCGGTGAGCCCCTGCTCGAACACCTCCCAGTCCGTGGCGGTATAAGTCTTGCCCGCCTGGCGCACGTAGCTGGCCATCACGGGCCAGTTCGCCGGGTCGTGCTTCATGACTCCGCGCGTGTAGTAATTGATCCCGAGCCAATCGATCGGCTGCGATGCCAGCTCGAGCTCTTCACTGGTCCAGTCGCGCCAGGCGGGGCCGAAGATTTCGGCCATCTCCGGCGGGCATCCAAGGCCGAATGCGGGGTCGAGATATTGCCGGTTCATGTAGGCATCGGACCGGAGCGCCGCCTGTTCATCCGCTTCCGATTCCGAGGCTGGGAATTTGGGCTCGATGTTGACGACGAGCCCGATCTCGTGCCGGCCGACTTGCCGGTAGCGCTGAACCGCCGCGCCGTGTGCGAGCATCAGGTTGCGCGAAGCAATCGGCGTTTCGAACAGGTTGGAGTGCCCGGGAGCAAGCGCGCCGTGCAGATAGCCACCGTCGGTGATGACCCACGGTTCATTGAGCGTGGCCCATTTTTTCACTCGGCCGTCCAGCTTTCGAAACATCGTCTCGCAATAATCGGCGAACCATCTTGCAACGTCGGGATTGAGCCAGCCCCCGCGATCGTCGAGCGCGGCCGGCAGATCCCAATGGTAGAGTGTCGCCAGCGGCTCGATCCCGGCCTCGAGCAGGCCGTCCACCAGCCGCTCATAGAAATCCAGGCCCGCGGCGTTCACCGCTCCTGTTCCTTCGGGCAGAATGCGGCCCCAGTTGATGCTGAAGCGATACGCTTGCAGCCCCAGCGAGCGCATCAATTGAATGTCTTCCCGGTATCGGTTGTAGTGATCGCAGGCGACATCGCCGGTATCGCCGTCCTGAGTCTGGCCCGGGGTGTGGACGAAGCGCTGCCAGATGCTCGGCCCGGCGCCATCGGCGAGCGGCGATCCTTCGATTTGGTAGGCCGATGTCGCGGCGCCCCACAAGAAGTCGTCGGGAAATTTGATCATTCCTGGGTTCCTGTCGATTGCCCGACTTCAATGCGGATGAGCTTGCCCGTCGCGGCAATGTCGAGCGCGCCGTTCCGCCACGGAACTTCCCGTCCATTGACCCGCGCAGTAGGCGGCCGGGTTGGGTAGGGCCAGTGAAGAACGAACCCTCCCGGGGGGCGTGCCTGGTCGCCGATCGTTGCCGTCAGATGACGGTCATTGCCGCGGATCGAAAAGGCAAGCTGTCCAAATGGCGTGGCCAGTCCGGTGATGCCGGACCCCTCGCCGGCCAGCCAACTCGCCGCGAGGCCGCCGCCGAGCACCAGCGCAGAATCCTCGCGACGCTCCCAGGCGAACATGTCGAGGACACCGCGCACAAAGTCGGACGCGACCCAGGCATGCGGCATGTCGCCGATGAAGCGGACCTCGCGCGGCTGGCGGCCGACGACCTCGGCCCATTGGTTCCAAGCCGCGGGGCGGCGGCTCGCCATAAAGAAGTCGAGCAAGGGGTCGATCCGGTCCCGCCATCCCAAGCGGACGAAGCTGCCGATCGTGCGGGTCTCGTACGGCGTGTAATCCTTCCATTGCCGTGTCCCGGCAGCGCGCGTCTGGAACTCGCTCCAGTAGCGCTGGAAGGTCGCCTCCAGCATTTTCGGATTGAGCCGTGACTGTTCATTGCCTGGGTCGAGGGCGATGGTGGTCGACGTCGCATCGAAGTCGCCGAGGCTGGTCGCTCCGGGAATGAAATCGATCTTCCAATGGTCGCGCGCGGCGAGGACGGCGGCGTGGAGGTCGGCGGCGAACTGGTCGCGCGACGCGGCGATGTCCGCCGCTTGGGGCTTGCCCAGCGTCCGTGCGATTTCGGCGGCGTCGCGGTAGCCGCGAAGCGCCCAGAAATCGTCCCACAGGCTGTATTGCGGCTTGGCCGAATAGCCTTCGTGGCTGATCGACGGCGGCATCAGGCCGTAGAGCATCCGGCGCTCCGGAGCGAGGTTCGCAGGAGTCCGCTCGCTCAGCCGAAGCTGGTCCATGTAACGCGTCGCCGCGTGCACTGCGGGCCAGTCGCGTGTCAGCGCCGCCCGATCGCCGGTGAAGCGATAGAGCTGGCTGACCATGAAAATATATTCGCCGTGGCTGTCGTTCTCCGGCACCGGGTCGGCGCCGCGAAAATCGACGCAGCATGGGACCTTGCCGCTGTCAAACAGGTTTGGCCGGTACCAGTCGGCAAAAGCGCGCGCGACATCGGAGCGGCCCATCCGGAGCAAGGCTTCGGACATCATCGCGCCGTCGCGAATCCAGGCGCGGTCGTAGCTGCGCGTTCCGGGCTTGAGCATCGGCCCGTCGCGGCTGGTGAGGATGTGGGCAAACGCCGTCGCGAGCGTGTCGGCAACCGCCTGCTTTCCCGGCGGGACCCGCACCGTCACTCGGCCGAGCACCTCGCGCCAATGTGCCTGTGTGGCGGCCAGTGAATCTTCCCATGAGGGCGACGCCCCGCTGCCAGCCATGCTCAGGACAATCTGGTCGCTGGCCCCCGGAGCCAGGTTGAAACGGTAGACGAGGTCGGCGGTGGCCATGTCCTTGCCGGGCAGCGCGCCGATCGTCGCGGAGTTGGGCCGGCGGCTGGCGATCAGAGTCCGAGTCACCGCCGCGTCGCCCTCGGTTTGCGGCTGGGTGATCGCCAGCCGGTTGTGCTCACGAACGATTCGCGAGATCGGGCTCGCACCGCCTTGCTGGGCGAGGAATTGTGCCGGCGGGTTAACCTGCCACGGACGAATGCCGAGCCGCAGCTCGAAGGTTCGCTGCTCTCCGGCCGTGTTGGTCAGTGCATAGCGGGCCAGCACCGCGCGGCCGGCGCTGTCGGCGAGCAGCGTCGTGTCGAGGCTAAAGCCCGGAGCGGTCCAGGTCACGGTGGGAATCGGAAATTTGCCGTCGTCGAGCGACTGGCCTTGCCGGACTCTCGCCCAGTCGAACCTTTTGCCGGCGTCCATCACCATCGGCTCGATCGAGTAGCTGCCCTTGGCCGGCTCGATCGCCGCATCCTCGCTGATCAAAGCCGCGATCTTCCCGCCATCGCTTCCGGCCAAGGTCCAGTAAGGCTGCTCGCCGAGGAAGGCTCGCGGGAAGGTCCCGCGCGGGCTCGCCTTGGCCAAAGCGGCGATGCGGTCGTTCGCCGACTCTTCGGCCGGGCGCGCCGCAACCGGAGCGCCGGCGAGCGGGACGATGCGCAGCTCGTCGATGGCGATGTGCCCGGCCCCGCCGTCGCGGTTGCGGGCGACGACGAACTCGATCCCGTCCGCACGGCGCAGAATCTTGTCGTCGGTCGGGCCCCAGGCGAAGCCGATCTCACCGGCCGGGACGACGACGTCCTGCCAGTCGGCCGGCGGGCGGAAGTTGCGCCACGCTTTCCACCAGACATTGTCGCCGTGGGTCAGCTTCATCTGCAGGTCGTTGCGGCCGCCGCTGCCATTGATCCGGAACCGAATTTCGAAATTGCGCGGCAATTCGAGCGCGACCGGACGGCGCATGTAGGCATAGCCGGACACTCGGCCGAAGTCGTAGCGCAGCTCAGCCGCCCGGCCGACCGAACCCGGCACCGCGCTGCCTGAGACGGTGACGCTGTCCGACGCTTTCGCCGGCCAGCTCGCCGCATCCTCCATGGGGTCGACCAGGATAGGCGCGGGCGCCGCGGCCAACAACGCGAGCGCCGGCAAAACCGCCAAGCGCCTCACCCCTTGACGCTGCCGGCGAGCAAGCCCTGCATGTAGTAGCGTTGCAGCACCAGGAACAGCAGCAGCACCGGCAGGATCGTCAGCACCGCGCCCGCCATCATCAGCTCATTGTCCTGGACATGCTCACGCGACAATGCCGCGAGCGCGACCGGCAGCGTGTACTTGTCCTGGTCGGTGAGGATGATCAGCGGCCACATGAAGTCGTTCCACACGCCGAGGAAGGTGAACAGAGCGAGCGTGACCAGGATGGGCGTCAGCGCAGGAACCACGATCTGCAGGAAAATGCGGCCTTCGCTCGCGCCGTCGATCCGCGCCGCCTCGAGCAGCTCGTCGGGAATTGAAAGAGCATATTGCCGGACCAGGAAAATGCCGAAGATGCTTGCGGTCACCGGCACCAGCACCCCGGCGAAGCTGTTGATGAGGCCGATCTCTTTGAGCATCAGGAACAGCGGCAGCATGGTTACCTGCGCCGGGATCACGAGGGCCGCAAGAAGCAGCTGGAAGATCCGGTCGCGACCGGAAAACTTGAGCTTGGCAAACGCGTAGCCGGCGGTCGCGTTGAACGCGAGCGAGAGCAAAGTCCCGAGAGTCGCGATGATCAGGCTGTTGAGGAAATAGACGCCAATTCCAGTCGTCGCGAACAGGGCCCGATAGGCACTGAGCCCGGGCTCGTCGGGAAGCAGCGGCGGCGGGAACTGGCTCGCCTCACCCGGAGCCATCAGCGACACCGACAGCATCCACAGCAACGGGAACAGAGCGAACGCGGCGAGCAAGCCAAGAAGCAGGATGCGGGTGAATCGAGCGGGCCGCGAGCTTCGCATCAGGCGACCCCCCGCGCTTTTGCGAGCCGGTACTGAATCGCGGTGATGACGAACATGATTACGAACAGGATGAAGGCGACCGCGGAGGCGAACCCGAGGTTCCACCATTTGAAGCCCTGCTCGTACATGAAGTAGAGGACGCTGACGGTGCTTTCGACCGGCCCGCCCTGGGTCATCACATAGGGTTCGGCAAACAGCTGGAAATAGCCCGCCATGGTCAGGATCGAGACCAGAAGAAGCATCGGCCCAAGCCCCGGCAAGGTGACGTGGACGAAGCGCTGCCAACCGTTGGCGCCGTCGATCCGCGCCGCTTCGTAGAGGTCGTTGGGGATCGTCTGGAGACCGGCGAGCAGGATCACCATGTTGTAGCCGAAGTTCTTCCACACCGCGAAGAAGATGATCGCGGGCATCGCCCAGTTCGGGTCGCCGAGCCAGTCGACGGGATCGATTCCGAGCCGCTCGAGCCCGTAGTTGATCATCCCGTATCGGGTGTGGAGCAAATAGCGCCAGATCACCGCGACCGCGACTAGAGTGGTCACGACCGGCGCGAAGAGAGCGGTGCGGAAAAAGCCGACCAGCGCCGATGCAATCCCGTTCAACAGCATTGCCGCGGCGAGCGACAAAGCGATCGACAGCGGCACTCCGACGACGACGAAATAAAAGGTGTTGACGAGCGCCTTCCAGAACAAGGGCGTCTGGAGCAGCTCGCCATAATTGCCCAGGCCGATGAATCGCAGGTCGTCCAAATCGGCCAGCGCGTAGAGGTCGAAATCGGTCAGGCTCAGCGCAAAGGCGAGCAGCACCGGAATGAAGAAGAACAGGCTGAGCATGATCAGAGCGGGGCCCGCGAACGCCCATCCTGCTGCCGAGTAGCGGCTCATTGCGCCGCCTCGCGAGCCAGCTTCCAGCGGCGCTTTTCGAGCATCGCGCTGGTGTCGGCATTGAGAGTCGCCCGGAACTGCGCCGGAGTGATCTGCCCCGCGACGGCGCGCTCGGAGACGATTCGGACCTGCTGGCCGATCCGCTCCCATTCGGGCACCGCCGGCGGCGCCTCGGTCCGCTCGAGCTGGTCCTTGAATGCCTTTGCGTAGCGGTCCTCCGCCAGCGGCGGGGCCGACCAAGCGCTACGCCTCGGCGGAAGGTCCCCAGTCAGCTCGAAGAATCGCACCTGCACCTCGGGCCGGGACAAATATTCAATCAGCCTCCAGGCCGCGGCCTTGCGCTTCGAGCGCTCGAAGATCGCCAGGCTCGACCCGCCGGCAATCGACAGTCCCGGACCGGCCGGGCCCGGCAGCGGGGCGGTCATCCAGTCGTCCTGTCGCTCGGCCGGCATCCGCCGCTTGAACTCGCCGATATTCCACGGGCCGGTGATGACGAACGCGAAATGCCCCTTGGCGAACTCGTCGTGGAGGTTCGAGATCTGGGTATTGGTCGCCCGCGGTGCCA
>JBPCQE010000198.1:0-3447 GCA_050998435.1 Sphingomicrobium sp.
GCGGAAACAGCAGAACAACTTTTTGGTGAGCGGGGCCCGTTTCGGGGGTTTGGTCGCGTTTCTGGAGAGCGGTCGCAGGATCTTGCCGCCCCGACCCCCACTGCCCCCCGCTGAACCCGCTGAACCATTTGAACATGCGCTGCCTGCTAACGGCCGGCGGGCTGGGCCGGAAGCGGCTGGAACCGGCCGCCCCACAACGGGACAGTGACGCCCCCCGCCAAAATCCCTATGTTCCGGAATAGTTGTCGAAGGCACACGAGGAGCAGGCATTGACGGCGGATGCGCCCAACTTGGCCGGAGAAGGCGTCAGGCAGGACCTGACGAGCTCCCGCATCGGCCTGATGTCGTCGCCCACCCCGGTGGCCAGGGCGGCCGAGGACATGCTTCGCGACCGCTACGAGTGGACCGACGTCGAGGATGCCGAGATCCTGGTCGCACTGGGCGGCGACGGCTTCATGCTTCAGACTCTGCACGACATGCTGGCCGGCGGCCGCTCGCGCCCGGTGTTCGGGATGAACCGCGGCACCGTCGGGTTCCTGATGAACGAGTGGCGGCTCGACCAGCTCGCCGATCGCATCGCGGCGGCCAAGGCGATCCGCGTCGCTCCCCTGGAGATGGTCGCGACGACGGTCAGCGGCGAGACCTTCACTCACGCCGCGATCAACGAAGTGTCGCTGCTGCGCGAAACCCGCCAGACGGCGAAGATCGAGGTGCTGGTCAACGGCCGGGTGGCGATGCCGGAGCTCGCCTGCGACGGGGTGCTGGTCGCGACGCCGGCCGGCTCGACCGCCTACAATCTCTCGGCGCGCGGGCCGATTCTTCCACTGCAGGCGAAGATGCTGGCGCTGACCCCGATCAGCCCGTTCCGCCCGCGCCGCTGGTCGGGCGCGATCCTGCCGGATGACACCGCCGTTTGCTTTGTCGTCCACGAGCCCGAGAACCGGCCGGTTTCCGCGGTCGCCGACCAATATGAGGTGCGCGACGTCGTCAGGGTGGAAGTTCGCCTCGACCGAGCCCGTTCGCTGACCTTGCTGTTCGATCCCGAGCATGCGCTCGACGACCGCATCGCCATGGAGCAGTTCACGACGTGACTGTGTCGCGTGCGGCCTTGTTTTTGGGGGCTGCTCCGCTATTTAGCCGCGTCGCCTTCGCGAGAGGTGTTCCCCGGTAGCTCAGCGGTAGAGCGTTCGACTGTTAATCGAATGGTCGCCTGTTCGAATCAGGCCCGGGGAGCCATCCTTTTCAAGCCCAGCCTGAATCACGAAGCGGTCAGACCAGGGGCCCGACCGCTTCGGCGAGGTGCGTTCGTGTCTTCGAAAAGACCACCCCGCAGTCGCACCAACGACCGATTACGAAGCCCGCTCCCCGGCGTGCCAGCGTGGGACAATCAGCCTTCGAGCGCGGCCATCAGGCTGGCGTTGCCGCCCGCGGCGGTCGTGTCGATGCAGGTCACGCGCTCGGTCGCGAAACGGGCGACATAATGCGGGCCGCCGGCCTTGGGGCCGGTCCCTGAGAGGCCCTCGCCACCGAACGGCTGGCTTTCGACCACCGCTCCGATCTGGTTGCGGTTGACGTAGAAATTGCCGACGCGAGCGCGCTGTTCGACGAACTCGCGGACCGTGTCGATGCGGCTCTGCAGTCCGAGAGTCAGCCCGTATCCGGTCGCGTTGATTGCATCGACGACCTGGCCGAGGTCCTCGGCGGCGAAGCGAACGACATGCAGGATCGGGCCGAAGTTCTCGCGATTCAAGTCGCTTAGCGACTTGATCTCATACATGGCGGGAGCAACGAAGCTGCCGTGCCTGGTCTCCGGGGGAAGGTCGAGGCGGCCGATCCGTTTGGCCTTCGCTTCCAACCAATTGATATGCTCGTCGAGCGCCTTTTTGGAATCCTCGTCGATGACCGGGCCGAGGTCCGTGGACAGCTCGCTCGGTTCGCCGACCCTGAGCGTCTGCATGGCGCCGGAAATCATTGCGATCATCGCGTCGGCGACGTCGTCCTGGAGGAACAGCACGCGCAGCGCCGAGCAGCGCTGGCCGGCGCTTTGGAACGCCGATGACAGGACGTCGCGGGTCACTTGCTCGGGCAAGGCTGAGCTGTCGACGATCATCGCGTTCTGGCCGCCGGTTTCGGCGATGAAGGGGATGATCGGCCCGTCGCGCTCCGCCAGCGTACGGTTGATCATGCGCGCGGTCTCGGTCGAGCCGGTGAAAACGACGCCCGCGAGCAGCGGATGCGCGGTCAGCGTTCCGCCGACGATCCTGCCTTGCCCGGGCGCGAGCTGGACGATGTCCTTGGGAATACCGGCCTGTTGCAAAAGCTCGACCGCGAGCGCTCCGATCAGCGGCGTTTGTCCGGCCGGCTTGGCGATGACGGCATTGCCCGCGGCCAGCGGCGCGGAAACCAAGCCGGTGAAGATGGCCAGCGGAAAATTCCACGGTGAAATGCAGGCGAACACGCCGCGACCATGCAGGCGCAGCTCGTTCTGTTCGCCGGTCGGTCCGGGAAGCGGCATCGGCGCGGTGAACTGGCGCCGCGCTTCCGATGCGTAGAAGCGAAGGAAATCGACCGCCTCGCGCACTTCGAGCACCGCGTCGATCAGAGTCTTGCCGCCCTCGCGAATGCACAGCGAGAACAGCTCTTCGCGATGCGCCTCGAACAGGTCGGCCGCGCGGTCGAGGAGCCTGGCACGGGCTTGCCCGCCGAGCGCGTCCCACTCGGGCTGGGCCGCCGCGGCGGCGCGGACCATCCGGTCGACATCCTTGACGCTGGCCTCGACCACCGAGCCGACCTTGATCCGCCGATCGTGCGGCGAGGTGACCGTCCGGCCCTTGCCTTTACCTCCAGCCGTCCAACTGCGGCCTTCGAGCACCTTGAGCCGCTTCAGCAGCGGCTCGCGCACCAGCGGATCGGACAGGTCGACTCCGGCGCTGTTGCGGCGAGCCTCGCCGAAGATCAGCCGCGGAAGCGGGATCGCCGGGTTGCGCTTGGGCTCCTGGCCGGCGAGCTCGGCGACGGGATCGCGAACCAGCTCATCGAGGGACACATGCTCGTCGGCGATTCGATTGACGAACGAGGAATTGGCGCCGTTCTCGAGCAGCCGGCGGACGAGGTAAGCAAGCAGCTCCTTGTGGCTTCCGACCGGCGCGTAGATGCGCACGGGCGTCGGCTCGTCGCCGATCGCCGCCTCGAGCCTGGCGAGCTCCTCGTACAGCCCCTCGCCCATGCCGTGCAGCCGCTGGAACTCGAACGGCGCTTTCCCCGCCAGCGCCTTGATCGCGCCGATGCTGTTGGCGTTGTGGGTCGCGAACGCGGGATAGATGACGTCGCTCGCGGCGAGCAGCTTCCTGGCGCACGCGAGATACGACACGTCGGTCGCGACCTTGCGCGTGAACACCGGGTAATCGGGCAGGCCGGCGACCTGCGCGGCCTTGATCTCGGTGTCCC
>JBPCQE010000022.1:0-3292 GCA_050998435.1 Sphingomicrobium sp.
TTCGAGGCCGCCGAGGCGACCAGCACCAAGGTGACGTTCCACACGCCGCCCTACGCGGCGATCGAGCAATACGTGCGGACCTATCCGCAGGGGCCGTGGACGGACATCTATGCGCTCGGCGTCGTCATGTACGAGTGCGTGACGGGCGAGAAGCCGCCCGAGGTGCTCGAGCGGCTGCACGCCGGCCTCGGCAAGCCGCTCGCACAGGGCAAATGGCCCGGCTACAGCAAGCGGTTCCTGGCGACGATCGACGCGGCGATGGTCGTCAAGCCGGACGAGCGTCCGCAATCGATCAGCGACTGGCTCGGAATGTTCGGCAAGAAGGTCGGGCAGGGCGCCGACACGGCGGAGGAGGGCGACGAGGCGACCCGCTTCTTCGCCGGCCAGGTCGAGGCCGAAGCGATCGTGCCGGTTCCACCGACGCCGGACCTGGACCCCAAGGCCCCGGTCGAAACCGGAGTTCCGGACGACCCCCAAGAAGGCCAGCTTCAAGCTCGCCGGCCAGGAAACCACCGCGGCCAAGATGCTGAAGCCGGAAAAGGCGCCGAGCAAACGCCGCGCGGCGAAGACCAGCGCCGAGGCCCCCGCCGAGGCGCCGGCGATTGCCCTGGCGGCCAAGAGCGGCGAAGGCGTGGGCGAAAAGAAGAAGCCGAACATGGTCATGATCGCCGGCGCCGCGGTCGCCCTGCTCGCGGCCGCCGGAGTCGGCGCCTTCGCGCTTCGCGGCGGCGGGTCGGAGCCGGTGGCGGCGCAATCGCAGGCGGGGCCCGCAACCGAGGAGTCGACAGCGATCGCGACGGCACTCGGAACGCCGGAGACGGCCGTCGATGCCAACGCCGCGTCGAACATAACCGAAAACGTGGCTGTGGCCGAAATGGACCCGCAGGCCAGCGACCAGGCCGAAGCGCGCGAGGAGCTGCGCAGCGAACGAGCCAAATCGGCGGCCGCCGAAGCCAAGCTCGCTGCAATGAGAAAGGCCGCTGCGAAGACCCCGGCAGCGCCGTCGGCGCCCGGAGCTGCGACCAAGGCCAATGGCAAAACCGCCGCTGCCGACAAGGCCAAGACCGCCTCCACGGCGTCGAAGCCCGTGTCCGCAGCGAAGCTCGCGCAGTTTAACACGACCGTCGATGCCGCGCGCGCGCTGGCGAAGGTGGCGATGCGTTCGCGCAACCGCGAGAATGCGGCGCTGGCGAGGAATTACGACAAATATTTGAAGACGCTCAAAGATTCAGGACGCGGCGTCAAGACCGACAAGGAAGCCGACAGCCTGATCAAGCAGGCGAACCAGACCAGGGCCTATATCCAGTTCCTGCTGAAGCAGGACGGTAGCCAGCCGGCGCCGAAGCCAGCTTGAGGGCGCCGCGCAACACCCGGCTGTAAAGATCCGGGTCGGCAAGCGACGCTTGCGGCGGCCGCGCTTCCTCGCCGTCAATCAGCGCGCGCATTTCGACCTCGTCCGAGCCGTGGTCGATGTCGATGTGGATCACCGGCACCGAGCTGCGCAGCGCAAGCTCGACGACGTGAGCGGTTCCGCCCGGGCCCCGGCCCTGCTCACCGTCCCAGATTGCGATCACCACGTCGGCCGTCCCGACCAGGGATTCGCCGACCAGCACATAAGCGCCTTCGAGGTCGGAGCGATCGCCTGGAAGAGCGACGATCTCGTCGGCCGCCGCGAGCGCCTGCTCGAAACCATCGAGCTCCTCGCCGTCGGCGAAGTCCTTGCGATATTCGGTCGGCTCGAACGGCAGCACGGCGCGAACGAAATAGCCGCTCGAGCGCGCGCAGATCGCAGCAATCTGATCGGCGCCCGTGGCCAGCGGCGTGTGAAGGCGCAGCCGGGCTTGCGTCAAGCTGCAGAACTCGGGCTCCGACTCCTGGAGCCTCAGAGTCGCATCGCGAAGCTCGCGGAACACCGTGTAGACGACCGGCCGGAGGGTGCGCACCAGGGGCGCCGTCAACACCCCCGAGCGGTGGCCGGTCACACCGATATTGACGACGATCGGCCGGGTAGCGCCAGGTTCGGGCAATGTCCGGCTGTCAGGAGGTGGCGGCAAGACGCGCTGCCTGCGCAGGTTCGTCTCTGCCCGTGTTCGACTGGCGGCTGTAGCACTGCTCGTCCGACCGATTGCGGACGACGTGCCGCAAGGAAACCTGGCCAAGCCGAAGGACCGACCCGACCGGAAGAACCGTCGCTCGGCTGACGCGCGTGTCGTCGACGAAGGTTCCGTTTGTCGAGTTCAAATCGGAGACCAGCAACTCGTCGTTGGCGAGACCGATCAGGCAATGCTCGCGCGAGATGCTCTTGTGCGGAAGGACGATGTCGGCCGGAGCGCTCCGCCCGATCTTTACTCCAGCGGAGCCGACAACAATCGGCTCGCCGGCCACATCCCCGTCTTCGCCCTCGAGACAATGGATTTCGCTTGGCGAGGGCGATTCGACGGCGACCGGCTCCTGAGCGGCGGTCGGTTCCGGGGCGACGGTCGGCTGGACCGGCGGGTCGCGCCGTGCCGGGGCCGCGAAGATCACCTCGTCGTTTCCCGGGCGCAGCGACTGACGCGCCGCCGGCGGTTCGGAACTGGAAGCCTCTTCGACCCGGCTCACCGGCGCCGGTTGCGGCTTGTCCGACGGCTGGTTGGCAGCCTGTTCCCGGTCGGCGGCCGCGTTCACCAGCCGGTGCAGGTCCGACACGAATGTCTGCCACCGCGGATCCGACGGATCGCCTTTCCAGTCGGACAGCTCCGCCGCGTGAGTCAGCTCGAAGATGATCGGCCGGTCGCACGTCTCGATGATTGCCGGCGCGAGCTTGTTGCGCCGGTCGGCGAGCGTTGCCTCGGCCCGCACCCAGCGCGAGGCGACCGAAGCCGGCGACCACAACACGACCACCGCTTTGGCATCCCGCAGGTTGCGTTCGATGACCTCGTCGAACGTTTCGCCGGAGCGAAGCGAGGCGTCCCACCAGACGCTGAAGCCCTCGGCGACCATGCCGTCGGCAAACAGGCGCGCGGTGCCACGGTCCTGGCGGGCATAGGACAGGAAAATGTCAGTTTCGGACACGCGCCCCCCGTCGACCGTCGCTGCACCCGATGCAGCACTAGCCTCGCCGGCCCATTCAGAGGCACGAGCACCGGTGCTCGCGACTCACCTCCGGCAAAGGTTAATTTCCGTTAATCTAAGGCAAAAGTCGAGCTAAAAGCGCGTGCCGCTCCGGCCGGCACCGTCCCGTGCTGGCGCAACATCGCTCCATCGGCTAGCCAGCCCGCCCCATGACCAAGGTTCCAGTGCTCGTGACCGG
>JBPCQE010000159.1:0-3014 GCA_050998435.1 Sphingomicrobium sp.
GTGTCCCTGCGAAGGCAGGGACCCAGTACTGGGCTCCTGCCTTCGCAGGAGCACAGCAATAGGGTGATACCGCGGAGCATGTGCTCCGGCTGCGTCCCCGCCGTTCCGTGAACTCACGGAGCTCAAGCCCAGGCGGGGCACGCATCGATTTTGGGCTGACCGGGTCCCATCGAAGTAATACTTCGATGGGTGCCCGTCACGCCCCCGGATAGCCCGGGGGCCTCTGTTGGGAGTTGGATCGTGCGCACTGGCGTGATCGCAAGGAAAGTCGGAATGACCCGCCTGTTTCAGGCGGACGGCCGGCACGTGCCCGTCACCGTTTTGCAGCTCGAAGAGCTTCAGGTCGTCGGCCGCCGCGAGGCGGATCGCGACGGCTACACCGCCGTCCAGCTGGGCGCCGGCAAGGCCAAGGCCAAGAACGTCGCCAAGGCGCAGCGCTCGGCGTTCGGCAAGGCCAAGGTCGAGCCCAAGGCCAAACTCGCCGAGTTCCGGGTCGCCGACGATGCCTTGCTCGACGTCGGGGCGACCATCAGCGCCGACCATTTCGTCGCCGGCCAATTGGTCGACGTCTGTGGAGTGACGCAGGGCAAGGGCTTTGCCGGAGCGATGAAGCGATGGGGCTTCAAGGGCCTGAGAGCGACCCACGGAGTCTCGGTATCGCACCGTTCGCACGGCTCCACCGGACAGCGGCAAGATCCGGGCAAGGTGTTCAAGAACAAGAAAATGGCGGGCCACATGGGCGCCCGCAACCGCACCCAGCAGAACCTCGAAGTGGTCCGGACGGACCCGGTTCGCGGGCTCCTGTTCATCAAGGGATCGGTGCCCGGCTCGAAGGGCGGCTGGGTCGCCGTCGAGGACGCGGTCAAGCTTCCGCAGCATGAGGGCGTTCCTTACCCCGCGGGTCTGGTCAGCAAGAACCAGCCGGTCGAGGAAGTCGCTCCCGCCGGCCTCGTCGACGACGCCGCGGTCCACGAAATCCCGGCGCTTCCGGGCGACGACGAAGTCGCGGCAATCGCTGCCGAGCAGGAAGCCGGCGCCGCCGCCGAAGCGCAAGCCGACGCGGCTGCCGAAGCCGACGCCGCCGACGCGGCCCAGTCCGCCGACAATCAGAAAGCCGACGAGGCCGAGAGCGACAAGTCCGCTCCTACCGCTGACGACGGCAAGGAAGGCTAAGATGAAGGTCAAGGTCCAGAGCCTCGACGCGAAAGCGGGCGGCGACATCAACCTCGACGATTCGATATTCGGGGTCGAGCCGCGTGCCGACATCCTGCACCGGGTTGTCACCTGGCAGCTCACCAACCGCCGCGCCCCGGCGCGGGCGGCCCGCGAGCGCAGCGAGGTCCACCGCACGGGCAAGAAATTCGGCAAGCAGAAGGGCGGCGGCACCGCCCGCCACGGCGACCGTCGAGCACCGATCTTCGTCGGCGGCGGCAAGGCCCACGGCCCGCGCGCCCGAATTTTCTCGTCGAGCCTCACCAAGAAGGTCCGAGCGCTCGGCCTCAAGATGGCGCTGTCGTCCAAGGCGATGAGCGGCCAGCTGGTGGTGGTCGACAATCTCGACCTCAAGGACGGCAAGACCCGCGAGCTTCGCGAGAAGCTCGGCAAGCTGGGTTTCGGCAAGACTGCGTTGGTGATGGACGGCGATGCGTTGAACGTCGGCTTCGCCCGCGCCTCGTCGAACCTGGGGAGCATCAATCTGATCCCGGCGGTCGGCGCCAACGTCTACGACATCATGCGCCACGAGATCCTGGTCCTGACCCGCGCCGCGATCGAGAAGCTGGAGGCGCGGTTCAATGGCTAAGAAGCAGCAAACGGCGGTCGACATCCGCCACTACGACATCGTGCTTGCGCCCCACATCACCGAGAAGTCGACCATGCTTTCGGAGCACACCGCGGTCGTCTTCAAGGTCGCGTCCGGAGCCTCCAAGCCCGAGATCAAGGCCGCGGTCGAGGCCCTGTTCGGAGTCACCGTGACCAGGGTCAACACCATGGTCACCAAGGGCAAGTCCAAGCGTTGGAAGGGCCGTCCCTACCAGCGGTCGGACGTCAAGAAGGCCATCGTTACCCTCGCCGAGGGCCAGTCGATCGACATCACCGAAGGGGCGAAGGCGTAATGGCACTCAAGCAATATAAGCCGACGTCCCCGGCTCGGCGCGGGCTGATCCTGGTCGATCGGGCGAGCCTGTGGAAGGGCAAGCCGGTCAAGCGGCTGACCGAGGGCAAGACCAAGTCCGGCGGCCGCAACAACAACGGCCACGTGACCTCGCGCGGAATCGGCGGCGGGCACAAGCAGCGCTATCGGATCGTCGATTTCAAGCGCCGCACGTGGGACGTCGCCGGCACCGTCGAGCGGCTCGAGTACGACCCCAACCGCTCGGCCTTCATCGCCCTCGTCACCTATGAGGGCGGCGAGCAGGCGTACATCATCGCTCCCCAGCGCCTGGCTCCGGGCGACAAGGTGATCGCCGGCAAGAAGGTCGACGTGAAGCCCGGCAACGCGATGGAGATCGGCCAGATGCCGGTCGGGACCATCGTCCACAACGTCGAGCTGAAGCCCGGCAAGGGCGGCCAGATCGCTCGCGCCGCGGGCACCTACGTCCAGGTCGTTGGCCGCGACCGCGGAATGGTCATCGTCCGCCTGAACTCGGGCGAGCAGCGCTATGTCCGCTCGGACTGCATGGCGACCGTCGGAGCGGTGTCGAACCCCGACAACGGCAACCAGACCCTCGCCAAGGCCGGCCGCACCCGCTGGATGGGCAAGCGCCCGCTGACCCGCGGAGTCGCCAAGAACCCGGTCGACCACCCGCATGGCGGCGGCGAAGGCCGCACTTCGGGCGGTCGCCATCCGGTCACTCCATGGGGCAAGCCGACCAAGGGCGCCCGCACTCGTCACAACAAGTCGACCGACAAGATGATCATCCGGTCGCGCCACGCGAGGAAGAAGTAATGGCTCGCTCCGTCTGGAAAGGCCCGTTCGTCGAGCTTTCGCTGCTCAAGAAGGCCGAAGCCGCGCA
>JBPCQE010000182.1:0-14968 GCA_050998435.1 Sphingomicrobium sp.
GTCGACGCGCCCCGACCTGGTCGGCGACCGCGCCGCTGAGAATCTCTCGCAGCTCCAGGACGATTTGCCCCCGGCCCCGTTGGCGGCGATCAAGGCGGCGATCGAGGCCGCGTTCCAGACCCCGCTCGAGCAACTCTACTCGAGCTTCGATCCCGAACCGGTCGGCTCGGCGTCGATCGCGCAGGTCAACCGCGCCGTCACCACCGAGGGCCGCGACGTCGCGGTCAAGGTGCTCCGGCCGGGGATCGAGCAGGAATTCGCCGACGCCATCGAGACCTATGAATGGGCCGCCGCACACGTCGAGAGCAGCGGCGGCGAATTCGAGCGGCTGCGGCCGCGGCTGGTAGTCGCCCATTTCAAGCAGTGGACGGCACGCGAGCTCGACCTTCAGCGCGAGGCCGCCTCGGCCTCCGAGCTGCGCGAGAACATGGTCGCCGAGCCGGGCTTTTTCGTGCCCGAGATCGACTGGCGGCGAACCGCCCGGCGGGTGCTGACTCTCGAATGGCTCGACGGCGTCAAATTGAACGACCGCGATGCGCTGATCGCCGCCGGCCACGACTGCAAGGCGCTCGCGGCGATCCTGGTGCGGGCGTTCCTTCGCCAGGCGGTGGTCGACGGCTTTTTCCACGCCGACCTCCACCAGGGAAATCTGTTCGCGCTTCCCGACGGGCGTATCGCGGTGATCGACTTCGGAATCATGGGCCGGATCGACCGCCAGGCGCGGATGTGGCTGGCCGAGATCCTCTACGGGCTGATCACTGGCAATTACCGGCGCGTCGCCGAGATCCATTTCGAGGCGCAATATGTGCCGCCGCACCACAATGTCGAGGAGTTCGCGACCGCGCTTCGGGCCGCCGGAGAGCCGATCCGCGGGCTTCCGGTCAAGGACATTTCGGTCGGGCGGATGCTTGAGAGCCTGTTCGCGATCACGCGCGATTTCGACATGCCGACCCAGCCGCATTTGCTTTTGCTGCAAAAGACCATGGTGATGGAGGAAGGAGTCGCGACGCGGCTCGATCCCGACATCAACATGTGGGAGACCGCCGAGCCGTTCCTCAAGGATTGGCTGCGCTCAGAGCTCGGCCCCGAAGCCTATTACGCCGACCGGATCACGAACTTGCTACGGGCGATCAAGCTGATCCCGCAGCTGATCCACCGGATGGACGAATATTATCCGCCAAGCGGTGCGGCGCCGCCGCCTCCGCCTTTGCCGGAAATCGCGGTGATCGAGCGTCGCCACTGGTGGAGCTATGCCGCAATTGCGCTCGCGAGCGCCGCCGCAGGCGCGCTTGCCGCGCTGGTCCTCGCCTGAACACAGCTTCGGCTTGTCCAATCGGTGGTCGTCCGCCATGTTTTCCAATGACCGGATCAAGTGGGGCGTAACAATGAGATTCCTGAGCGCGGCGGGGACCGGAAATCCGTGATCTCGGCCATCGCTTGCTAGGTCGGGGCACCGGGTCGACAGTTCAAGGGAGTCGACTTGGCGGCCCGCGCAAGGCAATTGCGTGCCCATGAAGCGCGTGTTGCTGATCGTCGGGGGCGGAATCGCCGCCTACAAGAGCTGCGAGCTGGTGCGGCTGCTGACCAAGGCGGGTCACCAGGTGACACCGGTTTTGACCAAGGGTGGCGATCATTTCGTCGCTGCGATGACTCTCGGTGCGCTGGCCAAGAGCCCGGTCTATACCAGCCTGTGGGACCTCAAGGACGAGGTCGAAATGGGCCATATCGAGCTGAGCCGGGCGGCCGATTTCCTGCTCGTTTGCCCGGCGACCGCCGACTTGCTGGCGAAGATGGCGGGCGGGCTCGCCGACGATCTGGCCACGACGCTGCTGCTGGCGACCGACAAGCCGGTGGTCGTCGCTCCGGCGATGAACGTGCGCATGTGGCTGCACCCGGCGACCCAGCGCAACGTCGCCCAGCTCAAGGCCGATGGAGTGCAGGTGATCGAGCCCGACGAGGGCGAGATGGCGTGCGGCGAGCACGGCCCCGGCCGGCTGCCCGAGCCGGCGGCGATCCTGGAGTGGCTCGGCGCCAAGTTCCTGACCGGCAAGTGACCCTCCAGGGCAGGCACATCCTGGTCACGGCCGGGCCGACCCACGAGCCGATCGACCCGGTGCGGGTGATCGCCAACCGCTCGTCGGGGCGGCAGGGTTTCGCAATCGCCGCAGCCGCCGCCGCGGCGGGCGCCCGGGTGACCCTGGTGGCGGGGCCGGTCGCGCTGGCGACTCCGGCCGGGGTCGAGCGAATCGACGTCGAGACCGCTGAGCAGATGGCCGATGCGGTGATGAGCGCCCTGCCCTGCGATTGCGCGATCCTGGTCGCCGCGGTCGCCGACTGGCGGGTCGAGCCGTCGCCCGGCAAGCTCAAGAAAAGCGACGGCCCGCCGCAGCTTCGATTCGCCCCGACCCGCGACATCCTCGCCGAGCTTGCAGCACATCCCGGCCGGCCGCGACTACTGGTAGGCTTTGCCGCCGAGACCGGTGATGTGGTCGCCAATGCGCGGTCCAAGCGGGCCGCCAAGGGCGCCGACTGGATCGTCGCCAACGACGTGTCCGGAGACGTGATGGGCGGCGCCCGCAACCGGGTCCATCTGGTGACCGCGGACGGAGTTGAGGACTGGCCCGAAGCAAGCAAGGAGGACGTTGCGCGGCAACTGATCGAAAGGATCGCCGCCGCGTTGGGCTCCGAGTCCTGAGGCGAACATCGACAAAGGCGCCCCGCTTGCAATAAGGTCGTCTTCTTATTGTGGGAGATCGAACGATGAAGCGCTTGCTGGCTATGGCGCTGCTTCTCGCTCCGGTTCCGGCGGCATCGGCGACGAGAGTCGAGGTCGCGGACGGCAACTGGAGCTTCCTGCCGTTGATGAAGCAGCGCGGCTCTGACCATCTGAACAACGACGCACTCGCCCGGATCAACGAAATCGTCCACGCGAAGGCTTTCACCTTTCCGGGCCAGCAGGGCCCCCATTACGACGTTACCGTGTCGTTTGCCGCCCATTTCGATCCGAACGGAGCGATCGACCGGCTGGTGATGAGGCGGCTCAATTGCCCCGAAGTCGAGAGCCTCGTCGGCGGCGTTCTACTGGAGATGGTGGCGGGCGGCGACTACCGGCCGACCGGCGAGAACCAAGATGGCTGGTATCGCGGCGAGCTCAGTTTCGGCGGCAAGGGCTGACTCTTTCGGCGGTCGGAGTCTGATGATCGAGATCAAGCTTCACCGGCTGCCGCACGGCCACGATCTGCCGCTGCCCAAATATGCGAGCGAGGATGCGGCCGGGCTCGATATCGCTTCGGCCGAGGAGCTGGTGCTCGAACCGGGCAGACGGCACGCGGTGGCGACCGGCTTCGCGCTCGAAATCCCGCACGGCTATGAAGTCCAGGTGCGGCCGCGCTCGGGCCTCGCGATCCGCAACGGCATCACCTGCCTCAACACTCCGGGGACGATCGACAGCGACTATCGCGGCGAGGTGAAGGTGATCCTGGTCAACCTGGGCTCCGAGCCGTTCGAGATCCGCCGCGGCGAGCGGATCGCCCAGCTGGTCCCGGCGCCGGTGCTTCGCGCCCGTTTCACCGAAAGCATCGGCCTCGCCGAAACCGCGCGCGGCAGCGGAGGGTTCGGAAGCACCGGACGGTGAGCCTCTCGGACGCCGAGCTCCAGCGTTACGCTCGGCAGATCGTGCTTCGCGAGGTCGGCGGGACCGGGCAGCGCAAATTGCAGGCGGCAAGCGTCGCACTGGTCGGCGCCGGGGCGATCGGCAGCGCGGCCCTGCCGGCTCTTGCGGGCGCGGGCGTCGGGCGGCTGACGGTCATCGACGACGATGCGGTCGAGCTGTCGAACCTCCACCGCCAATTGATCTTCCGCGAGGATCACGTCGGGCAGCCCAAGGCCGAAACCGCAGCGGCGTTCGCGCGGTCGCTCAACTCGCACGTGCGGGTCGATGCGGTCGCCCGGCGGCTCGACGATGGTAACGCGCAAGACCTGCTCGCCTGTCACGATTTTGTGCTCGACGGAAGCGACAATTTCGTCACTCGGCTGGCAGTCAACGAGGCCTGTGTCGCGCTGGCGATTCCGCTGGTCTCGGCCGCGGCCACGCAATTCCAGGCGCAGGTCGCGCTGCTGCGCGGCTGGGAGTCGGGCCAGCCCTGCTACCGCTGCTTTGTCGGCAACGCGTTCGACAGCGACGATTGCGACACCTGCGCCGAGCTCGGGGTGCTGGGAGCACTCACCGGCACGGCCGGCCATTTTTCGGCGCTGGTTGCGCTCCGGGCGCTGCTCGGGATCGGCGAGGATGCGGCGGGAAAGCTGTTCCTGCTCGACGCCGCCGCTCTCAACTGGCGAACGATGCAGCTGCCCAAGGACCCCGGCTGCAAGACCTGCGGACAGCGCGAATAGCGCTCAGGCCTTGCGGCGGCGACCGCCGCGCGATCCCTTCTTCGCCGGGCCCTTCGCTGCCTTGGCATCCACCCATTCGACCGCTTGCTCGAGGGTCACCGTCTTGGGATCGGCGCCCTTGGGCAGGGTCGCGTGGACCGAGCCGTCGCTGACGTACGGGCCGTAGCGGCCTTCCATCACCTTGATCTCCTTGCCGCTCTCCGGGTGCGGGCCGAGGACCGCCAGCGGTTCGCGCGAGCCCCCGCGCCAGCCGCCGCCGGCCGCGGCGTCGGCGAGCTTGGCCACCGCGGCGTTCATCCCGGTTTCGAACACTTCGACGGTCGAATTCAGCCGCGCATATTTGCCGTCGTGCATCAAATAGGGGCCGTAGCGGCCAATCGATGCGGTGATCGGCTTGCCGGTCTCCGGGTGCGGGCCGACCTCGCGCGGCAGCGACAGCAATTTCTCCGCCCATTCGGGGGTCAGGTCGGCGGCCGGCAGATCCTTGGGCAGCGACGCGCGCTTGACGTCGTCGCCTGCACCGCGCTCGACATAGGGCCCGAACCGCCCCGTCTTGAGGACCATTCCGTCGCCAAGCTCGACCGGTGCGTCGCCGGCCGCTTCGCCCCCGGTCTGGCCGAACTTCTGCGTATAGCGGCACTCGGGATAGTTGGAGCAGGCGACGAACGCCCCGAACTTGCCGCCGCGCAGCGACAGCCGGCCCTTGCCGCACGCCGGGCACAGCCGCGGGTCGGAGCCGTCTTCCTTTTCCGGATAGAGCCAGGGCGCCAGGAACTCGTCGAGCTCGGCGGTGATCTCGGACGGCTTTTGGTCCATCACCTCGCCGGCCTTGGGCTTGAAGTCGCGCCAGAAGGCCGCGAGCAGATCCTGCCAGCCGGCGCGGCCGCCGGACACGTCATCGAGCCCCTCTTCGAGCTCGGCGGTGTAATCGTAGCTCACGTAGCGCTCGAAAAAGCGCTCGAGGAAGGCGGTGACCAGCCGGCCGCTCTCCTCGGGGACGAACCGCGCCTTGTCGACGCGCACATATTCGCGGTCCTTGAGGGTCTGCAGAGTCGCCGCGTAAGTGGATGGCCGGCCGATGCCGAGCTCCTCGAGCCTCTTCACCAGGCTCGCCTCGGAGTAGCGCGGCGGCGGCTGGGTGAAGTGCTGGGTCGCTTCGACACCGGTCTTGGCCGGGGCATCGCCCTCGCGCAGCGCCGGCATCCGCGCGCCGTCCTCGTCTTCCGATTTTTCGTCGCGGCCTTCTTCGTAGAGCGCGAGGAATCCGGGGAACAGCACGACCTGGCCGCTGGCTCGAAGCACCGCCCGGCCGGCGCCGTCGGTCAATTCGATGGTCGTCCGCTCGAGTCGGGCCGATGCCATCTGGCTGGCGAGCGCGCGGTTGTAGACCAGGCCGTAGAGCCGCGCTTGGTCGCCGCTCGCCGCATCGGCGCGCGAGAAATCGGTCGGGCGGATCGATTCGTGCGCTTCCTGCGCGTT
Source organism: Sphingomicrobium sp. (assembly GCA_050998435.1). Lineage (GTDB taxonomy): Bacteria > Pseudomonadota > Alphaproteobacteria > Sphingomonadales > Sphingomonadaceae > Sphingomicrobium. The sequence goes on from JBPCQE010000182.1 coordinate 5,872, forward strand.
CTTGACCTTGCTGGTGTAGTGGCGCGGCCGGTCGGGGACGTAGCCGGCGTCGTAGCGCAGCTGGATCGCGCGCCGGGCGTCGCTGACCGCCTCGGCGGCCATGTCGACCCCGTCGGTCCGCATGTAGGTGATCAGCCCGTCCTCGTAGAGCGATTGCGCGACGCGCATGGTGTGGCTCGCCGAGAAGCCCAACTTCCGTGCCGCTTCCTGCTGCAGGGTCGAGGTGGTGAAGGGCGGCGGCGGATTGCGAGCGAAGGGCTTGGTTTCGACCGACGAGACGGTGAACCGACCCGCCTCGACCACCGCCTTGGCCGCGTCGGCGTCGCCCTGGTTGCCGATCGACAGCCGGTCGAGCTTGCGGCCGGCGAGCTCCGCGAGCCGGGCGGTGAACGGCTGGCCGTCGGCTTCGAACGTCGCCAAGATCGCCCAATATTCCTGCGCCCGGAACAGCTCGATGTCGCGCTCGCGGTCGACGATCAGCCGAAGCGCGACCGACTGCACCCGCCCGGCCGATTTCGCGCCCGGAAGCTTGCGCCACAGGATCGGCGACAGAGTGAAGCCGACCAGATAGTCGAGCGCCCGGCGCGCCCGGTAGGCGTCGATCAGATCGTCGTCGAGCTCGCGCGGACGAGCCATCGCGGCGGTCACCGCCGACTTGGTGATCGCGTTGAACGTCACCCGCTCGACCTTCGGCGGCAGAGCCTTTTTCGACCGAAGCATTTCGCGGACATGCCAGCTGATCGCCTCGCCCTCGCGGTCGGGATCGGTGGCAAGGATCAACGTGTCGGCGGTGCGCGCTTCGTCGGTGATGGCCTTCAACTGCTTGGCGCGATCCGGCGAAGTGATCCACAGCATTTCAAAGCCCTGGTCCGGATCGACCGAGCCGTCCTTGGCCGGCAGGTCGCGGACATGGCCGTAGCTGGCCAGCACCCGGTGTCCGGGCCCGAGATATTTCTCGATGGTCTTCGCCTTGGCCGGCGATTCGACGACAACCAGCTTCATTGGGAACTCTCACGCATGTGCGCGATGGTGAAACGCTGCGAATCCCGCCGTCAAGCGGCTCGAAGGCTGACCTTGCCGCCGGCGTGGCGGTCGAGGCGGCCGGCGAGGTCGAGCTCGAGCAGCGCCATCTGCACCGCTCCGCTCGGAATTCCGGACAGTCGGATGATTTCGTCGACCGGCACCGGGCTCGGCCCGAGCAGCTGCTCGACCTCGAGCGCCGCCGATTGGTCGAGCTCGGGCTCCTCTTGCGGCTTGGCCTCGAACGGCGCCGGCGCCGATTCGACCCGCACTTCGAACGGCCGCACCGCCTCCATCACGTCGGCCGCCGACTGAACGAGGGTTGCGCCGTCGCGGATCAGCTGGTTGCAGCCCTGCGCCCGAGCGTCGAGCGGCGAGCCCGGCACGGCCATCACCTCGCGCCCGGCCTCCGCCGCCAGCCGCGCGGTGATCAACGAGCCTGAGCGCGGCGCCGCTTCGACCACCACCGTGCCGAGGCTGATCCCGGCGATGATCCGGTTGCGGTACGGGAAATGGCGCGCCCGCGGCTCGGTGCCGGGCGGCATTTCGGCGAGCACCAGCCCGCGCTCGGACAGGGCCTTTTGCCGTTCCTCGTTCTCGGGCGGGTAGAAAACGTCGATGCCGCCGGCGACGATGCCGATGGTGCCGCTGTCGAGCGCTCCGTCGTGGGCGGCGCTGTCGATGCCGCGCGCCAGGCCCGAGACGACCACCGCCCCCTGCTGGCCGAGGCCATGCGCGAGCCCGCGGGCGAAACGGCACGCCGCGGCCGACGCATTGCGGGCGCCGACGATCGCGACCGAGGTGCGCTGGAGCAAGCCGAGCTCGCCCTTGGCCATCAGCAGCGGCGGAGCGTCGTCCATCGCCGCGAGCAACCGCGGGTAGAGCCCCTGCCCCAGCGTGATGTAGCGCGCTCCGAGCGCTTCGACCCTGGCCAACTCGCGCTCCGCGTCGGAGCGGCTGAACAGGTTTGGCGCTCGCCCGCCGCCGCGGCGCGCGAGGTCCGGCACCGCCGCCAGCGCCGACGCCGCATCCCCGAAGCGGGCGATCAATTGCCGGAAGGTGATCGGGCCGATGCCCGGTGAGCGGACCAGCCGCAGGCGATCGATCAGGTCGTCGCTCAAGTCCCTGTCTTTCCGATGGCGGACTCGGTGCCGGCCCTCAACCGGGCGACGTTCGTGCGGTGCTTCCACAGCACGAGCAGTGCAAAACCGAGCAGCATCGGAAAAAGTTGGTCGGCGCCGAGCAACGCAGCGCTGACCGGGGCGCTGACCGCCGCGACCATCCCGGCGACGGATGAGATTCGGACCGTCGCCAGCAAGCCGAGCCAGACCAAAGCGTAGACGAGCGCCGCGATCGGCAGCAGCGGGATCAACACGCCAAGCAGGGTCGCGACCCCCTTGCCGCCCTTGAAGCGCAGCCAGATCGGATAGAGATGGCCGATCAAAGCCCCGGCGGCGGCGAAGCTCTCGGTGCCCGGGCCGAACAATGCACGGGCGAGCAGGACCGCAGCGGCGCCCTTGAGCGCGTCGAGCAGCAAGGTGGCCGCGGCGAGCCCCTTGCCGCCGGCGCGAAGCACGTTGGTCGCGCCGATATTGCCCGAGCCGACATCGCGCACGTCGCCCTTGCCCGCGCTCCGGGTCAGCAGCAGCCCGAACGGGATCGACCCCAGCAGATAGCCGAGAAGCCAGGCCCAGAGCAGTTCGGCGGTCATCGCGACTTGGTAGCAAACGGGGCCGCATCCGCAACAATGCGCGCTCCGGTGCCTTGCGGCACGAGGGCCGCCACGCCACACAGGCAGGCGATGAACCCCGCTTCGCCACTGCTGTTCTTCGACTCCGGGGTCGGCGGGCTGTCGGTGCTTCAGCCGGCGCGCGAGCTGCTTCCCAACGCTCCCATCATCTATGTCGCCGACAACGCCGGCTTCCCCTACGGCGAGCGCACCGAGACCGACATCGCAGCGCGGATTCCGGCGCTGCTCGAGCGGGTGGTGGCACACCTTCACCCGCGGCTCGCGGTGATCGCCTGCAACACCGCCTCGACCATCGCCCTCGACACGGTCCGCGCGTTGCTCGAGCTGCCGGTGGTCGGCACGGTCCCGGCGATCAAGCCGGCGGCCGAGATGTCGAAAACGCGTGTGATCGGCGTGCTCGGCACCCAGGCGACGGTCCGCCAGCCCTATGTCGACGACCTCGCCGCGCGCTTCGCCGCCGATTGCACTGTCGTCCGCCACGGCTCGCCCGAGCTGGTCGAGCTCGCCGAGGCGAAGCTCGCCAGAGACCCGGTCAGCGTCGAGTCGGTCCTAACCGCTGCGCTGCCGATGTTCGAAGCCGAGCGCGGCGGCGAAATCGACGTCGTCGTGCTCGCCTGCACCCACTTTCCCTTGCTCGATGAAGAGCTGCGCGCGGCCTTCCCGGGAGTCGCGCTGGTCGACGGCGGGGCCGGGATCGCCCGCCGCATCGCCTGGCTGACCCGCGAGCAACCGTGGCCGGCCGAGCTTTCGCCCGGAATCGCGCTGTTCACTGGCGCTCCGCCGAGCGGGGCCTTGCTCGCCTCGCTGGCCCGCTACGGCCTCGAGGACGTCCGCGCCCTGTGAGCAGTTGCGAGTCGTTCGCTATGGCAAAACGCAGCCTTCAAAGCTAAAGGGCGCAGCAAGAGGCGGGGAGCGCGAAAAACACTTGGACTACGAGGGCATCTTCAGGTCCGCGATCGAACGCCTTCACGACGAAGGCCGCTACCGCGTGTTCATCGATATCCTGCGCACCAAGGGCTCGTTCCCCGACGCGCGCTGCTTTGCCGGCCACAACGGGCCCAAACCCATCACGGTATGGTGCTCCAACGACTATCTCGGAATGGGCCAGCATCCGGCCGTGGTCGAGGCGATGGAGACCGCGCTGCACGATGTCGGCGCCGGCTCGGGCGGCACCCGCAACATCGGCGGCAACACCCATTACCACGTCGACCTGGAGGCCGAGCTCGCCTCGCTCCACGGCAAGGAAGGCGCGCTGCTGTTCACCTCCGGCTACGTGTCGAACGAGGCGGCGCTGTCGACGCTCGGCAAATTGCTCCCCGGCTGCGTGATCTTCTCTGATGAATTGAACCACGCGTCGATGATCGCCGGGATCAAGAACAGCGGCTGCGAAAAGCGCGTGTTCCGCCACAACGACCTCGACCATCTCGAGCAGCTGCTCGCCGCCGAGGATCCCGAAGCGCCCAAGCTGGTCGCGTTCGAGAGCGTCTATTCGATGGACGGCGACATCGCCCCGATCGCCAGCATCTGCGACCTCGCCGAGCGCTACGGCGCACTCACCTACCTCGACGAAGTCCACGCGGTCGGCATGTACGGGACACACGGCGGCGGCATTTCCGAGCGCGACGGGGTCGCCGACCGGATCACCCTCATTGAAGGCACGCTCGGCAAGGCGTTCGGAGTGATGGGCGGCTACATCGCGGCCGACCGCAACATCGTCGACTGCATTCGCAGCTATGCGCCGGGCTTCATCTTCACCACTTCGCTGTCGCCGGTGCTGGTCGCCGGCGCGCTGGCGAGCGTCCGCCATTTGAAAGACTCCTCGATCGAGCGCGAAGCGCAGCAGTCGATGGCGGCGATGCTCAAGGCCAAGTTCAAAGACGCCGCTTTGCCGCTGATGCCGAGCGTCACCCACATCGTGCCGCTGCTGGTCGGCTGCCCGGTCCGCGCCAAGCGGATCAGCGACATATTGCTCGCCGAGTACGGGCTTTACGTCCAGCCGATCAACTATCCGACCGTGCCGCGCGGCACCGAGCGGCTGCGATTCACGCCCGGCCCGTGCCACAGCGTCGAGATGATGGACGAGCTGACGAGCGCGCTGGTCGAGATCTGGGACCGGCTGGAGCTGAAGCTCGCAGCTTGAGGACGTCGCGAGCACTGGCGAATTTGCACCTCTTGGCCTAGGCATTGGCCATGCGCATCGCCCTTGCCTCCGACCATGCCGGCTTCGCCCTGAAGCGCGAGCTTGCCGCCTGGCTGAGCGAGCTCGGTTACGAGGTCGCGGACCTTGGCGCCAACGGCACCGAGAGCGTCGATTATCCCGATTTCGGCAACAAGCTCGCCAACGCCGTGGCGACCGGGGCGGCGCAATTCGGGGTCGCCGTATGCGGCTCCGGGATCGGCATTTCGATCGCCGTCAACCGCAACCCCAAATGCCGTTGCGCGCGGGTCGACGAGCCGGTGTCGGCGGCGCTCGCCCGCGAGCATAACGACGCCAACGTGCTGGCGCTGGGCGGGCGGCTGGTCGGCAGCGACATGGCCAAGGCGTGCGTCGCCGCCTTCCTCGGCACCGATTTCGCCGGCGGCCGCCACCAGCGGCGAGTCGACCAGCTCTCATCCCTCCTGCAGGACAGCGACTGATGGCCACCGCCGCCAAATTGAACGAGGTCCAGCCCGAAGGCTTCTTCACTCGGAGGCTCGCCGACGCCGACCCCGCGGTCGCCGACGCGGTCCGCTCAGAGCTCGAGCGCGAGCAGACCCAGATCGAGCTGATCGCGTCCGAAAATATCGTCAGCCGCGCGGTGCTCGAGGCGCAGGGCTCGGTGCTGACCAACAAATATGCCGAAGGCTATCCGGGGCGGCGCTATTACCAGGGCTGCGGCCCGTCCGACGCGGTCGAAACGCTGGCGATCGAGCGCGCCAAGAAATTGTTCGGCTGCGGCTTCGCCAACGTCCAGCCGCACTCGGGAGCGCAGGCCAACGGAGCGGTGATGCTGGCGCTCCTCAAGCCCGGCGACACGATCCTTGGAATGAGTCTGGCGGCGGGCGGGCATTTGACCCACGGAGCCCCGCCGGCGCAGTCGGGCAAATGGTTCAACGCCGTCCAATATGGGGTCCGTGCCGACGACCATCTGGTCGATTTCGACGAGCTCGAGCGGCTGGCCCGCGAGCACCGGCCCAAGCTGATCATCGCCGGCGGCTCGGCCTATCCGCGCATTTTCGATTTCGCCCGCTTCCGGGCGATCTGCGACGAGGTCGGCGCGCTGTTGTTCGTCGACATGGCCCATTTCGCCGGGCTGGTCGCGGCCGGCGAGCACCCAACGCCGTTCGGCCACGCCCAGGTCGTCACCACCACTACTCACAAGACGCTCCGCGGCCCGCGCGGGGGAATGGTGCTGACCGATGACGAGGCGATCGCCAAGAATGTCAACTCGGCCGTGTTCCCGGGCCTCCAGGGCGGGCCGCTGATGCACGTCATCGCCGCCAAGGCGGTCGCGTTCGGCGAGGCTCTGGAGCCTGGCTTCAAGACTTACGCGAAAGCCGTGATCGCCAACGCGAAGATGCTCGCCGGGCGCCTGAAGGAGCGCGGCGCCGACTTGGTGGCGGGCGGCACCGACACCCATCTGGCGCTGGTGGATTTAAGGCCGCTCAAGCTCACCGGCCGCGACGCCGACGAGAGCCTCGAACGCGCGGGCATCACCTGCAACAAGAACGGGGTGCCGTTCGACCCGCTGCCGCCGATGCAGACCAGCGGCATCCGCGTCGGCTCGCCCGCCGGCACCACCCGCGGCTTCGGCGAGGCGGAGTTCCGCGATATCGCCGACATGGTCGCCGATGTGCTCGACGGGCTGGCGGCAAATTGCGCCGAGGGCAACGGCGCCGTCGAGCGCGGGGTCAACGGCCGAGTCCGCGAGCTGTGCGCGCGCTTCCCGATCTATAACTGATGCGCTGCCCGTTCTGCGCCCATGAAGACAGCCAGGTAAAAGACAGCCGCCCGAGCGAAGACGGAGCCGCGATCCGCCGCCGCCGCCAGTGCGAAGGCTGCGGGGCGCGCTTCACCACCTTCGAGCGGGTCCAGCTGCGCGACCTGACGGTGGTCAAGAAGGCCGGCGAGCGCGACCCGTTCGACCGCGCCAAGCTCGAGCGCTCGATCGCCATCGCCTGCCGCAAGCGCGACATCGCCGCCGATCGGATCGAGCGGCTGGTGTCGAGCATCCAGCGCCAGCTCGAGACCCGCGGCGACGAGGTCCAGGCGGTGCAAATCGGCGAGGCGGTAATGGACGGCCTCAACGCCATCGACCATGTCGCCTACATCCGCTTCGCAAGCGTCTACAAGGACTTCACCGAGCCCGGCGACTTCGCCGACATCGCCGAAAAGGTTGGCGAGCGGCCGGCGGCCGATGGATCCAAGCGCACCCCTGAAAAGCCGGCGGACGAAGGCAAGCTGCTTTAGTTGACCGAGCTCAGCAGATTGAAGCGCGGGATGGCGACGTCGAACGCGTTGCCGTCCTCGTCGACCATCCGGTAGCTGCCGCCCATCGATCCGGTCGGAGTGTCGAGCGGGCAACCTGACACGTAATCGAAGCTCCCGCCGGGCGCGATCAGCGGCATTTCGCCGACCACGCCTTCGCCATGGACCTCGTGGACCGTGCCACGGCCGTCGACGATCCGCCAGCTGCGCGACAGCAGCTGGATCGCCCGCTCGGAGCCGTTCTCGATCCGCACATGGTACGACCAGAACCAGCGCTCCGACGACGGGTCCGACTGCTCGGCGAGATAGCTGACCGCGACCCGGACCGAGATGTCGCGGGTCGTCGCCACGTTTGGAAACAACATCGCCATCGTGTCAGTGGTCACGTGGTCGACGCTAGGCGAGCGAGGGCGAGCAAACAACAGCCGATCTAATCGAGCCCGCCCGCCCGACGCAGCCGGTCGACCAGCCGCTCCCGGGCATCGCCGAGCACCGCGGATTTCTCGGTCAGCAGGTCGCGCATCAGGAAGTGGCCGGTGAGGTCGAGCCCGTGGGCGATGTCGGTCCAGCTCGCCGGCCCGCCCTCCCGAACGAAGCGCGGCAGCGGCAGCAGCTTGCCGGCAAAAGGCTCCGCCTCGGCGGCGCTGACCGCTCGGCCCGAGCGCGGGCTGACCGCGACCAAATCGTTGCTCGATCCGGTCACCGCGCAGCGCTCGAGGTCGAGGCCGAAGCCGAGCTCGGCGAGCAGCAGCAGCTCGTAGCGGACCAGCGCCGCTCCCCAGCCGCTCGCCGACGGCGCCGCCTCGATCGCCGCCAGCAGCGCGTCGAGCGCCGAATGGAGCCGCGGGTACGGCTGCCCCTCAGGGAGCGCGGTCGCGGTCAGAGCGGTCGCCCATTCGATCGCCGCGGCGGGCAGCGGCTCGCTGAGCAAAGGCGCTCGGCTGTGGGTCAGCTCGACCGTCGCCTGCGGCAGCTGGCTGTCGTTTCGAGCGCTCAGCGTTGCGGCGACCAGATTGCCGGCGATCAGCACCGGCCGCATTCGCCGGCCGCGCGCTCCGCGGACATAGGCGGCCTGGAGCCCGTGCTGGGCGGTCATCACCCGCACCACCGCGCCATGCTCGCCGTGAGCGCGCAGGGCGCAGACGATCGCCTGGGCGTCGATCCTCATCCGCGCGGGTGGAAATAGTCGTACAGCTGGCGCGCCATCGCCTTGCTGATGCCCGGCGCCCGCTCGAGGTCGTCGAGCGCCGCGCCCTTGACCGCTCGCGCGGTGCCGAAGTGCATCAGCAGCGCGCGCTTACGGTTCGGGCCGATGCCGGGCACTTCGTCGAGGGTCGAGGTCGTCAGGCTCTTCGCGCGCTTCGCCCGATGCGTGCCGATGGCGAAGCGGTGCGCCTCGTCGCGCAGCCGCTGCAAATAGAACATCAGCGCCGAGTTCGGCGGCAACGTCAGCTCGCGCCCGCCGGGCAAATGGAAGGTCTCGCGGCCGGCGTTGCGGTCGGGCCCTTTCGACACCGCGACCAAAGGGATGTCGTGGACCCCGGCGTTCTCCATCATCTCGCAGGCGGCCGACAGCTGGCCCTTGCCGCCGTCGATGACCAGCAGGTCGGGTCATTCCCCGCTCGCCAGGTCGGGGTCTTCCTTCTCGAGCCGTGCGAAGCGCTGCTCGAGCACTTCGCGCATCATTCCGAAATCTTCGCCGGGAGTGACTCCGCGCTTGATGTTGAACTTGCGTTAGCTGTTCTTGCGGAAGCCCTCGGGCCCGGCGACGATCATCGCGCCGGTCGCGCTCGTGCCCATGATGTGGCTGTTGTCATAGACCTCGATGCGCTTGGGCACGTCGGATAGCTCGAACGTGT
>JBPCQE010000200.1:0-4660 GCA_050998435.1 Sphingomicrobium sp.
TGTACATGATCCCGTAGCCGTCGCGCGCGCTCGGCAGATATTCGGCCTTGAGGTAATCGCGGAGCCGCTTCAGCGCCGGATAGAGACCGTCGGTGATCGCCGAGCGATATTCGGTCGTCAGCCGGGCGCGGTCGGCGGCGCCGATCTCGGCCGGGAATTGCTTGATGGGACCGAAGTAAGCGGACTGGTCGGGCTTCTGCTTGAGCTGATTGTCAAGCTGCTCGACCATGTTCTTGACCGTCATCTTGGTCTCGACGACGCCGGTCTGCTGGCCCTGGCGGAAGCGGCCGATCGCCCGGTCGAGGAAGACGACGAAGTCGCGGTGGCGCTTCAGATTGTTCTCATAGTCGGCAAGCGTCTTGAACGGCGCCGCGCCCTTGCCGCTGGCAACGGTCGGATAGAAAGTGTGGAAGCCGAAGAAGTGGTTCATCGGCCGGACCGCGGTCAAGGCGAGCATGTCCGGCTGGAGCCCGCGAAGCGTGTCCTTGGTCGAAAATTCGAACACGTCGTAGGCGACCTGGTCGGTGGCGTTGAGCGCGGCCCTCGGGATCGCTTGAAGGGCGGCAAGGTCCGCCTCCCCAGCCGCGCGCTCGGCGGCGTAATATTCGTCGGTGATGCCGTCGCCGAGGCGATCGGCATAGCGCAGGTCGCCGCGGAACAAGGCGTTGAGCGGGTTGCGCTTGAGGCTCGCCTCGTCGCTGGCCTTGAACAGGTCGAACAATCGGTCGTGCGCGCTCTTCTCAACGACCACCGGAGGCGGCGGCGGCGCCTCGACTGCAAGCGGCGCGGCGACCGGCGCGGGCGGCGGAACCGAAGCGCAGGCGGCCAGCGCAATGAGCGAAGCGGAAACGGTCAGTCGGCGGATCAGGCTCGGCATAGGGGAGCACCTTTAAGGGAAATGGAATTCGGGTGATGACGCGAAACGGGCGCTGCGGGCAAACGCAACGCCCCTTCGACCAACGCGCTGACGCTGTCTACCAGAAGAAGTCGCGGATCACGTCGACGACCCTGCCGTCCCAGGTATCGACCAGCAGCGCGTCGTCATAATAGCGGATCCAGCGGTAGCCCGTCGGCGCATAGGGCAGCCGATAGCTCCACGAATCGTGGAGCCAGTAGCTGCTCCGGTAAGCTCGGCCACAGCCGCCAGCCGATCGAGTAGGGCCGGTAGCTCCAACCGAACGGATCGTGATAGAAGCCGAAGCGGAACAGCGAGCGGTGCCGGTCGCGATGCCGACGCCAGTCGTAGCGGCGGTCCGAGCGCCAGTCGCCGCGCCAGTGGTGGGCAGTGCCGCCGGAGCGCTCGGCCATGGCCCGGAGCGGCGGCTGGCTGCCTTCCCTCGGGATCCGCCTGACCACCGTATCACGGCGCCCTGCGGTAACCGTTTCAACATTCTGCTCCGCGCGCCTGCGAAGCGGCTCCCAGCCGCTGTCGGTGCGCTGCTCGACGAGCGCCGGGCGCCGGGCGGCGTCGCGCTCGGCCCGGCGCCACTCGCGGACGCTGTCGGCCCCGCCGCGCCGATCGAGCGCCGGGCTCGGGGAATCGACCTCGACGAAGCGAGGGCTGCGGCGTTCGCGCATTCGCGGCGGGAGGGCTTCGCGGCTTTGCTCAAGCCTCGGAAGGGCCGGTTCGACCTCGACCACACGCGGCGGCGGCCGGCGCTCGAGCACCCGCTGGCGGACCGCCTCGAGCATCGCGGAACGATCGCCGTCGCGGGGTTCGACCGACCGCATGACGATCGAGCGTTCGGTCCGGATCGCCGGCGGCGTTCTCATTCGCTCGCCCCGGACCTCGGCGCGCTCGGCGCGCTCGGCTCGGGCGGCTTCGCGGCGAGCGGTTCGGTCGTCGCTTTCGTCATCGGCAAAGGCGGGAACGGCGGCGGCGGCCAGAAGCAGGAAAAGCAGGCTCTTGCGCATCTCGAGATTCCCCATCCATTAGCGATTCTCGGGAGAAAATTGCTCCTCTGTAGATGAGCCGTCGCTTAACCGTTTCGATTGCATTGGAGCGGCCGGTGCAGCCGCCGCCGCGGCCCGGGCGATCGCCTTGCGGATTCGCGGGTAGGCGCCGCAGCGGCAGATGTTGGGGATGGCGTCGATCGCCTCGGGGCTCGGGCTCGGGCTCGACTGAAGCAGCGCCGCGATGGCCATGATGAACCCAGGCTCGCAATAGCCGCACTGGCTGACCTGCTCGGCCGCCCACGCCTGCTGGATCGGGTGGGTGCGGTTGGCCGACAAGCCCTCGATGGTGACGATCTCCGAGCCTTCGAGCGAGGCGATGCTGACGGTGCAGCTCGGAACCGCTCGGCCGTCGACGATCACCGTGCAGGCGCCGCACTCGCCGCTGTCGCAGCCGTGCTTGGTCCCGGTCAGGTTGGACGCGTCGCGAAGCGCCCACAGCAAAGGCGTCTGCGGATCGAGCCGGTAATGGATCGGCTCGCCGTTGACCGTCATGCGCGTCATGCGCCATGCGTAGCGCTTGCAAAGCCGCCCGCCAACGCCATCATGGCGCCCATGGGGCGGGTAGCGATAGCGGGTGGCGGCGCGATCGGCGTCAACGAGGTGGGCAGCGGTGAAACGCTGCCGATCCTGTTCCTTCACGGAGTCGGATCGGACAAGAGCGTCTGGGCCCCGCAGCTCGAGCATTTCGGGCGGACCCGGCGCGCAATCGCGGTCGATTATCCGGGCTATGGCGAAAGCGATCCAGCGGCCGCAGGAACGACGCGCGACGATTTCGCGGCCGCGGTGCTGGCGGCGATGGACGCGCTCAAGGTCAAACGCGCGCACGTCTGCGGCCTGTCGCTCGGCGGAGTGATTGCGATCGCGATGCACCACTCGGCGCCTCAACGCTGCGCGTCGCTGATCCTTGCCGACACGTTCGCGGTTCATCCCGGCGGGCAGGGTATTTACGACCGGTCGGTCGCGGCGAGCCAGTCGATGAGCGAACTGGCGGCTGCCCGAACGCCGGTGCTGCTCGCGCCCGGCGCGTCGGAAGCGCTGCACCAAGAAGTGCGCGAGACCATGGCGAGCATCGACCCCGAGGCCTTCCGGATTGGCGCCGAAGCGGTGTGGCTGGCCGACCAGCGCGACCGAGCGATGGAGATCAAGGTGCCGACACTGGTGCTGGTCGGCGAGGAGGACCAGGTCACCCCGCCCGAGCTTTCACAGGATTTGGCCGGCATGATCCCCGGCGCCGAGTTACACAGGCTCGCGGGCGCTGGTCACCTCGCCAATGTCGAGCGGCCGAACGACTTCAACGATGCCGCGCAGGCGTTCATCGAGCGCGTCGAGGCTCGGTCATGAAAATCGCCTGTATCGGCGGCGGGCCGGCGGGCCTCTATTTTGCCATTTCAATGAAGCTGCGCGACCCGGCGCACGAGGTCCGTGTGTTCGAGCGCAATCCGCGCGGCGTGACCTTCGGCTGGGGAGTCGTATTCTCCGACCAGACGGTCGAGAATTTGACTGCCAACGACCCCAAGTCGGCGCAAATCATCGCCGACGAATTCGCCCATTGGGACGACATCGAAGTCCATTACCGCGGGCAGTGCGTCCGCTCATCGGGCCACGGCTTCATCGGCATCGGCCGGATGCGGCTGCTCGAAATATTGCAGCAGCGCGCGGCCGAGCTCGGAGTCGAGCTGACGTTCGAGCACGAGTGCGACCCCGACGATCCGATGTGGGGCGATTATGATCTGGTGATCGCTGCGGACGGAAGCAATTCGCGGGTCCGCGACCGCTTCGCCGGCGAGTTCGGAGTCGACGTCGACCAGCGGGCAAACAAATTCGTCTGGCTCGGCACGTCGAAAGCGTTCGACGCCTTTACCTTCGCGTTCGAGGAAACCGAGGCCGGATGGATCTGGGCGCACGCCTACCGCTTCGCTCCCGACTGCTCGACGTTCATCGTCGAATGCTCCGAGGAGACGTGGCGCGGGCTCGGCTTCGACCGCATCGACCAGGCCGAAGCGATCGCCCGGTGCGAGAGCATCTTCGCCAAATATCTCGACGGGCATGCGCTGATTTCGAACGCCACGCATTTGCTCGGGTCCGCCGCCTGGCTCAACTTCCGCCGGATCAAGTGCGAGCGCTGGTCGCACGACCGCTTCATCCTGCTGGGCGACGCCGCCCACACCGCGCATTTTTCGATCGGTTCAGGGACCAAGCTCGCGCTCGAAGATGCGATCAAGCTCACCGAGGTTCTCAACCGGCCGGACCTCGAGCTCGAAGCCGCTTTGTTCGAATATCATGCCGAGCGCAGCCTCGAGGTGCTCAAACTGCAGAACAGCGCCCGCAACTCGACCGAATGGTTCGAGACGCTCGAGCGCTATTTGCATTTCGAGCCGCTTCAATTCGCCTACTCGCTGCTGACCCGAAGCCAGCGCATCAGCCACGAGAATTTGCGGCTGCGCGACAAGGACTGGCTGGAAAGCGTCGAGCGCTGGTTCTGGGAGCGCGCCGGGGTCCCGGACAAGACCGCGGCGCCGATGTTCGCTCCGTTCAAGCTTCGCGAGATGAGCGTCGAGAACCGGATCACCGTCTCGCCGATGGCGATGTACTCGGCGGTCGACGGCGTTCCGAACGACTTCCACCTGGTCCATCTGGGCCAGCGCGCAATGGGCGGCGCCGGGCTGATATTCACCGAGATGACCTGCGTCTCGCCCGAGGGCCG
>JBPCQE010000026.1:0-3277 GCA_050998435.1 Sphingomicrobium sp.
CTGTCCCCAGACGTCTTGTTGAGCAGCGCGGCAAGCACCTTCGCATCACGCTTGTAGACGTCGCCGTAGTTGACGATCTTCCCGTCGGTCGACGCAGCCGTGCTGAAATAGACGATATATACCGGGACCGGCGTGGCGAAATTGGCCTGCACCGTCTTCTTGGAGGCGAGCACCGCGTCGATTTTTTCCGCGGTCCAGTCAGGATTGGCCTCGTCAGCGAACATGGTCTTGGCGAGGTCGACGACGTTCTGCGTGCGGATGCAGCCGTGGCTCAGCGACCGAATCTGGCTGTTGAAGCGGCTGCGCGCATTGGTGTCGTGCAGGTAGATATTGTGCGGGTTGTACATGACGAACTTGAGCTCGCCGAGGGCGTTGTTCGGCCCCGGCGGCTGGCGCCAGCCCTGAATCTTCCCGTCCTTGCCCCTGGAAGCGACATAACCGCGCTTGCCGCGCACTTCGGGCTCGATGCTCTTGGGGACGAACCACCAAGGATTGATGCTGACGCCCGTCGCCATCACCGACAGCATCGGTGTCGGCGTCTTGATGGCGCCAGCCACGGCGCGTTGGCGCCATTTGGTGACCCCGTCCTCGACCAGCGAGACATAGAACGCCGGCACATTGACGATGATATACTTCTGGCCAAGGTCGCGCGGCAGCCAGCGCCAGCGGTCGAGGTTGAGGCGCAGCCGGTTGATCTGCGCGGTGTCGGTCCGCGGAGTCGTCATCAGCGCGTTCTTGAGGTCGCGATATTGCGGGTGCGTGGGCAGCAGCGAGCGAAGCGAGTCCGCAACCCGGTGCTGCTCGAGCGCTGCCCTCATGAGCAGGTGTTGGCGCTCGCGATTGAGGTCCTTGTCCGGGATGTGCCACCCTTCGCGCTCCGCGCGCGGGACGTGGCCGAACGCGAGGTCGCCCGACACCCGGTTGAACCGGTCGGTCGCGGTCTGGGCGAGGAGCAGCGGATTGCCCGACCGAAGCGCCATCGCCAGGCCGGCCGGGTCGTAGTCGGCCGGATCGAGGCCTTCCGAGCCGATCTGCCCGATGAAAGCGAGCAGGTCCTGCGCGTCGCGCGGGTGCCAGATCAAGGTCGGATAGACGACCGGCGGCGGCGGAACGGTGGGCGCGGGCGGCTGTGCTGCGACCCCTTGTGGCTGGGGGGCAGCGGGCCGCGCGGCTGGGGGCTGGGCCTGTGGGTTCGCGGGCACAGGTGCCGCCGTCTGGGCCGATGCCCAGGCGACCGGAAGCGCCGACAAAGCCGAGAATGTAAGCCAGAATTTCACACGCATTTTCATCGCAACCCGTTATTTTTCAATGACAACAGCCGCTCGGCCGAGGCCTTGATGCTCTTGCCGACACATACACGGGATGAACGGCCGCTGCCAGTGACGCTGGGGACACAGCCGCCAACAATGGTAAGCCCGCCGCAAACCAATCCTTAAGGCGCGGCGGCTAGCGTCCCACTTGTCTCGGTTGGAGGATTTTGAGTGGCGGCCAAGTTCAGCCTCGAAGGCGCGATGATCCCGCGAACCGTCAAACGGATGCTCGACGAGCGCTTGGAAGAGCGCTTGCCGGCAGACTCGGAGACCGCGGTGATGGAGTTTCGCGGCCGCAAGCATGTGGTCCGGCTGGTCAACACGTCGCCGTCGGGCGCTATGGTAATCTTTCCGCTGGTGCCGCATATCGGCGAGCAGGTTTCGTTTCAGCTGCTCGAACAGGGTCAGGTCTACGCCAAGGTGCGGTGGGTTCGTGACGGCCGCATCGGCATCAATTTCGACCGGCAGCCGGATTAGCCCGCCTTGTGGAGATGAGCTTTTCGATGATCAAGGCGCGGATCGCCGAAGTCGAGGACCCGAGCGACCGGCGGCGCTTCTCGCGCCATACCGTCGGCCTCGAGGCACGGGTCCGCGAGCTTGGCGAGACCGGGATCGACGCCAGGATCATCAATATCTCCGAGAGCGGTTTCATGGCGGAAACCGACGGCCGGTTCGAGGTCGGGTCGCGGGTCTGGCTGATGCTCCCGGGCCGCGAGCGCGCCAATGCGGTCGTCAAGTGGACCGCGGGCGACAAGCTCGGCGCCGAGTTCGCCGAGACGATATCCCTCGAGGGCCTCCGCGCCCACTAAATCTTCATTGGCCCGCTGCCGGCCCCCGAATCCCAAGTGATGCGCAATCACCACTGTGGCTGGTTGACGCGCCCGGCAGAGCCAATTCATGCAACCCGCTCCCTTTTCGCTCGTTCACGGGTCGAAAGGAAGGTCCTGTGATGCTGACCAGCCCGAGCGTAATGCGCAAGACGTACGACCCTGCCGGACGAGGCTACCATGCGGTTTATCATGAGCATGAGGTCAATCATTGCCCCGGCTGCGGCCGAACGCACTGGCTGATTGGCCGGATCTCCGCCGAATGCGCGTTTTGCGCGACGGCCATGCCGCTGGCCGAAGCCAGCATGCGCTCGCACGTTGCGCCCGTCGTCATCCAGCACAAGAATCGCTCCCAGGCGCAGGCCTGGGCCGCCTAACCCGCGACTACGGGGTCCGGCGCACCGGAACGGGCGCGTTGCACAGGTCGACGCCACCCGCCGGCCGGATGTAGAACGAGTCCTTGCGATTGGCGCGCAGCCGCAAATACTCGGCAAAGCTGGCGCTTGCGGTGTCCATATATTGGTAGGACGGCCGCTCGCCGGCGGTGATCTGGCTCGCCAGCCTCGCCCGGGCAATCGGCACGTCCTGGCTCCGCTCCTTGTAGAAGCCAAGGTCGCCGGTCCCACGCGGCAGCGAACTCAAGCGGTCGATGCCGTCGATCACCCGACCGGCCAGGGCGATGTTGCGGTCGAGATGGCGCGGGCCGTGGCCGATCACCGCGTAGAGCTCGCCGCCGGTGCCCGTGTCGGGCGACACGTCGCGGCCGACCCCAACGCTGCCGTAGCAATGCGCGAGGTTCGCCCAACCGGCCCGCGGGCTGTAGGCGACCGGCCAGCCGAGCGCATAGCCGGCGGCGGGTGCATAGGGATCGGCATGGCCTAGCGGCCGGACGTTGAGGCCCTTCAAGGACCGGGTGTATTCGGCCGGCGGCTTGGCGACCACGCCCTGGTGCAGCGGCCGCCCGCCCTCGTTGTTGCCCCATTGCGCGACATAATTGTCCTGGAGCCGGTAAACCGCGGCTCCATCCCACCATTGGCCGCTGGCGAGCGCCCGGATGTTGGCGACATGGACCGGCGCGAACGCGGGCGCGAGCTGGACCACCACCCGGCCGCCGTTCCGAAGGTCGATGACCAGCAGGTC
>JBPCQE010000037.1:0-6832 GCA_050998435.1 Sphingomicrobium sp.
ATGGGCTTCGGCAAGAGCCGCGCCCGGATGCTGACCGAAAAGCAGGGCCGGGTGACCTTCGCTGACGTCGCCGGAATCGATGAAGCCCGCGAGGAGCTCCAGGAAATCGTCGAATATTTGAAGGACCCGGGCAAGTTCGCCCGGCTCGGCGGCAAGATTCCCAAGGGCGCGCTGCTGGTCGGCAGCCCCGGCACCGGCAAGACGCTGCTCGCCCGGGCGATCGCCGGCGAGGCGGGCGTTCCGTTCTTCACCATCTCCGGCTCCGACTTCGTCGAGATGTTCGTCGGCGTCGGCGCGAGCCGGGTCCGCGACATGTTCGACCAGGCCAAGAAGTCGGCGCCGTGCATTGTCTTCATCGACGAGATCGACGCGGTCGGCCGCCACCGCGGCGCCGGCCTCGGCAACGGCAACGACGAGCGCGAGCAGACTCTCAACCAGCTGCTGGTCGAGATGGACGGCTTCGAGGCCAACGAAGGCATCATCATCATCGCCGCGACCAACCGCCCCGACGTGCTCGACCCGGCATTGCTGCGGCCCGGCCGCTTTGACCGCCAGGTGATCGTTCCGCGCCCCGACATCGACGGACGCGAGCAGATCCTCGCGGTCCACATGAAAAAGGTTCCGCTGGCCCCGGATGTCGACCCGCGAGTCATTGCCCGCGGCACCCCGGGCTTCACCGGAGCCGATCTCGCCAACCTCGTCAACGAGGCGGCTCTGCTCGCCGCGCGACGCGGCAAGCGCCTGGTCGCGATGAAGGAGTTCGAGGAGGCCAAGGACAAGGTCATGATGGGCACCGAGCGCAAGTCGATGATCATGACCGAGGACGAGAAGAAGATGACCGCTTACCATGAGGCCGGTCACGCCGTCGTCGCGCTCAACGAGCCCGCGTCCGACCCGATCCACAAAGCGACGATCATCCCGCGCGGCCGGGCTCTGGGTATGGTCATGCGCCTGCCCGAGCGGGACTCGTACAGCTATCACCGCGACAAGATGTACGCCAACCTCGCGGTCGCGATGGGCGGCCGGGTCGCCGAGGAAGTGGTGTTCGGCTACGACAAGGTGTCGTCCGGCGCCTCGTCAGACATCCAGTACGCCACCGGTCTCGCACGCGACATGGTCACCCGCTGGGGCATGTCGGACGCGTTGGGGCCGCTGCAATATGCCGAGGCCGACGAAGAGGTGTTCCTCGGCTATTCGGTCAATCGCCAGAAGAACATGTCCAACGAGACCGCGCAGGCGATCGACCAGGAAATCCGCCGCGTGGTCGAACAGGGCTATGAGCGCGCCAAGACCGTTCTGAACGAGCATCGCGAGGACCTCGAGGCGCTCGCCAAGGCGCTGCTCGAGTATGAGACCTTGAGCGGCGACGAGATCAAGACCCTGCTCGATGGCGGCAGCATCGACCGCGGCGGAGCGTCGGCACCGAGCATCCCGGTCGCCGGCTCTTCGATCCCGAAAGCTCGGCGCAAGACCCAGGGCCTCGGCGGACCGGCTCCCGCCGGAGCATAAGCGTTCAATCCCGGTTCACTTGGCGGGCGCCTTTGTCCGGCTGACTGACCCTCTGGGGGAACGCATGAAGCTTCGAATCCTGGCCGGCGCGATGCTCGCCGTCGCACCGGTGGCATCAGCCGCCGCAATGCCGGTGTCGACCTTCCTCGCCAAGGCGGACAAGCTCCAGAAGAAGGGCGCGCTCGCCATCTTTTCGGGCGACCTCAAGCTGCTGACGCGACAGGTGAAGACCGACGCCGCCGAGCTTCGCGCCGAGAACAAGGCTGCGGCCGCGGCCGGCCGGCAAAAGGCCTATTGCACTCCAGCCGCCGGAGTGAAGCTGAGCGACCGCGACATCCTTGGCGCAATGCAGGCGGTACCGCCCGCCGAGCGCGCCCGCACCAGCACCAAGGCCGCGCTCCGCTCCTATTTCGCGCGCCGCTTCCCCTGCCCGGCCAAGACCTAGTCGAGAGCTCCGAGAGTCAGGAGCAGCAAAGCGAAGAACGTCACCGCGACGAAAGCGAAGGTGACCAGCAGCAAGGTTCGCCACAACGCGCCGATGCGCGTCAGCCCGTAGGCGCTCTTGAGCTGCAGGAACATGTGGATCGGCGGCACCACCAACGCCAGCGAGGCGATGCTCCCGAGGCCGGCCGTCCCCAGCAACAGAGCGGCGATAATCAGCAATGTCATGAAGTTCAGCGAGTAAGTGACGAACACCGTGTGGTCGTAGAGCCGAAAGCGGCGGCTGAACGGAAATAATAGCCACAGGAACGGGACCGACAGCGGGATCAGCGCCCAGCTGAACTTGTACGCGTTGGTCTTGAGCTTGTAGATCAGGAGCTCGGGGTTCTCCGTCGCCGTGCGAACCGGCCCCGTCATCCACGCTGGAACGTCGTCCGACATACGAACAGCGGTCCCGCGAACGACGCCGCTGCGGGCCATCTCGCGCTGCAGGCCTGCCTCGCTGCGCGCGTCTTCGAGCGCCTTGTCGATCGCCGCAGTCGACTGGCCGACCGCCTGCGCCGCAGCCTTGCGCTCGAGCAGCCGGTCGATCAGCGCATCGCTCTTCAGCGCTTCCTGGGTCAGCTCGGCCTGCACCTTGTCCGAATCGACCTCCGCGATCCCTCCGGTCGCGCTGGCGACCGCGAACATCAGGAACACCGAGAACAGGAACAAGGCGATCGGCGACACGTAGCGTGCCCGCTCGCCGTCGATGTAGCGGCGGGTCAGCTCGCCCGGGTTGCCGACGAGCTTCGGCAACGTCCGCCAGATCTTGCCTTCGAAGTGCAGCACTCCGTGAATCAGGTCGTGGAAGAAACCCTTGAGGCTTCGGTGGACGTGCGCCCGCTGGCCGCACTCATGGCAAAAATCGCCGGCCAGCCTGGCGCCGCAATTGAGGCAGTTGGTCTCGTGCGTGTGGCCGTCATCCGCCTCGCCGGCGCCCGGCTCCACGGCGCGCGCAATCACCGCTCCGGTCGCTGCGTCACCGATGGATTCCAGGTCGGGCATCGCCACTCCTTGAAGCGCGAACATTAGGCGCTGCATGGCGGCCATGCTAGCGGCTCGGGCCGATGAAGCGCATCGGACTCCTCGGCGGATCGTTCAATCCGGCGCATCGCGGACACCGCCGGATCAGCCTCGCTGCGATCGACGCGCTCGGCCTCGACGAGCTGTGGTGGCTGGTCTCACCCGGCAACCCGCTCAAGGGCGGCAAGGAAATGGCGCCGTTCGAGGCGCGGCTGCAATCCGCACGGGCGATGGCGCGCCGGGAGCCGATCCGGGTCAGCGATTTCGAGGCGCGGGCGGGCACCCGCTACACCATCGACACGGTCGGAGAGTTGCTGCGGCGCCATCCGAGCGACCGATTCATCTGGCTGATGGGCGCCGATACTGTTGCTCAATTCCATCAATGGAAGGCGTGGCGAACGCTGGCCAGGCGCCTGCCGATTGCGGTGATCTCGCGCCCCGGCTATGAAGGGCCCGCCCGAGCGGCGCGCGCGATGGGCTGGCTTCGGCGGTTCGTCCGACCATCGAGCCAGGCACGAAACTGGGCGGATTGGAGTTCACCGGCGATTTTGCTGCTTCGCCTGCCGCCCGATCCGACATCCGCCACCGCCTTACGCGCGCTCGACCCCAACTGGCACCGCCGTTCGCAATCCCGAGCCCGGCCGCAGCGTACCGGCGCGCCTTCTTCCGTCAGGAGAGCACTTGCCTGATCGTCCCCCCATTAGTCCGAGTGGCGGGTCCGCCCGCAACGGCCGTCCGCCAATCGACGTCGAAGACCTCCATCGTCTAGTCCTCAAATCGCTCGACGACGACCAGGCCGTCGAAATCATCTCGATCCCGCTGGCCGGCAAGTCGAGCATCGCCGACCATATGGTGATCGCCTCGGGACGCTCGACCCGGCAGGTCGCGTCGATGGCCAGCAAGCTCGCCCAGAAGATCAAGGACAAGGTCGGCCGTTCGCCGCGGATCGAGGGGCTTCCGGCCGCCGACTGGGTGCTGATCGACGCCGACGACGTGATCGTGCATCTGTTCCGGCCCGAGGTTCGCACCTTTTACAATCTCGAACGGATGTGGGCGTTCGGCGACGACGCTCCGCCGCAGCGCGCGGGCGCCGCACCCCCCGGCTGAGCGGGTTGCTGCTGCACATCGTCGCCCGCGGCAAGATCGGCCGCTCGCCGGAATCCGAACTCGTCGACCGATATTTGAAGCGCATTGCCTGGTCGACCAAGCTCACCGAGCTCGGCGAACGCGGTGCCGCACCGCCCGCCGCTCCGAACAGCGTCTCGATCGCCCTTGATGAGCGCGGCACGGCGCTGTCCTCGGCCGACCTCGCGCACCGGCTCGAAGGCTGGCGCGACGGCGGCAAGCGCGAGGCGCGGTTCCTGATCGGAGCCGCCGACGGCCATGACGACGCCGAGCGGGACAAGGCCGATCTTTTGCTGTCCTTTGGCCCCGCCACCTGGCCGCACCTGCTCGTCCGGGCAATGCTCGCCGAGCAATTGTTCCGGGCGACGTCGATCCTTGCGAACCACCCCTATCATCGCGAAGGATGAGCGCGATGTTCCGCTTGCCCGCCTTGCTGCTCTCCGTGCCGCTGCTGCTCGCCGCGAGTGCTCCGGTGCAAGCCGTGTCCGAGACCGTCGACCAGGCGCTGAAACGGGCTCGGACCGAGGCCCGGCTCGCCGATGCGCAGGTCCGTAGGCTCGAGCAGGCAGCGGGACGGGCTCGCGGCGAGGCGGCGCGGCTTCACGCCCGGCAGGCGGCCGCCGCCGGGGCGGTTGCCGCCGCCGAGGCGCGGATCAGCGCCGCCGACGCCGAGCGGCGGATCATCGCCGCGAGGATCGCAACCCGTCGCCAGCGGCTCGAGCGGCAGCAGCAGCCTGTCGCCTCGCTGCTCGCCGGTCTGGCGATGATGGCTCGGCGTCCGCCACTGCTCGCGCTGACCAGCGATCCGAGCATGGAAGAATTCGTCCGAGTGCGCTTGTTGCTCGATTCGAGCTTGCCGGTGATCCGGCGGCGGACCGCGGCGCTGTCGGCCGAGCTTGCCGTGGGGCAAAGGCTCGAGCGCGCCGCGCTGGCCTCGAGCCAGTCGCTGGCCCGCAGCCGCGACGAGCTGGCGACCCGGCGGCGCGAGTTCGCCGAGCTCGAGGCGCGGGCGTTGCGCTCGGCGGCGCTCAGCGGCAGCGCGGCGCTGGGCGCTGGCGACATCGCGCTGGCCGTCGGCGAGGACATCGAGCGGCTGGCCGAGGAGACGCGGCGCAACCGCTCGGCCGCCCAGATCGCCGCTGAGCTTGCGGCCCTCGGCCCCGCGCCGCCGCACCCGGGACGAGCCGAAGGCCGAACGCCGCGGCCGCCGCTCGCTTATCGGCTTCCGGTCGGCGCCCGAGTCCTCCAGGGGCTTGGAGAGGTCAATTCGAGCGGCGTGCGTTCGCGCGGCCTAACTCTGGCGACGTGGCGCGGGACCGAGGTGGTGGTTCCAGCCGACGGGATCGTCCGGTTTGCCGGCCCTTTTCGCGATTATGACGGAATCGCGATCATCGACCACGGCGGCGGCTGGATGAGCCTGATCGTCAACGTCCGCTCACCGCTCGCGCCCGGGACCAGGGTCGCCGCCGGCGATCGCCTCGGCCGCGCTCTCGGGCCGCTGGGCGTCGAATTGTCCCATAATGGGCGCCACGTGTCGCCGGCCCTAATCGCAGGTTCATCTGCAACGCTGTCAAATAGCGCAAAAGGCGGCTAGTCTGGAGCCGACCGAACAGGACGCGAAACCCATGACCCTGACCCGCAAATTGCTTCCACCGCTCGCCCTCGTCGGCGCGCTCGCGCTGGTCCCAGTGGCCACCAGCTCGCTGGCCGCGGCCGACGTCGCCAATTACGAAGAGCTCGAGACGTTCATGAGCGTCTACGAACGGGTCAAGGCCAGCTACGTCGACCCGGTCGACGACCATACGCTGATCAAGGGTGCGATCGACGGCATGCTCGCCGCTCTCGACCCGCACTCCTCTTATGTCGAAGCGTCCGACTTCCAGACCCTTCGGACCACCACCGACGGCAATTACGGCGGCCTCGGCCTCACCGTCTCAACTGAGGACGGTGCGGTCAAGGTGGTTTCCCCAACCGAGGACACGCCGGCCTGGCGTTCGGGTATCAAGGCGGGCGACTTCATCACCCACATCAACAGCGAATTGCTCTACGGCCTGACCCTGGACGAGGCGGTCGAAAAGCTGCGCGGCCCGCCCGGAAGTGCGATCAAGGTGACCATCGTCCGTCCCGGCCGCGACAAGCCGTTCGACGTCACCATGGTCCGCGAGCGCATCGTGCTGCGCCCGGTCAAGTGGGAGATCAAGGACGGCGTTGGAGTGATCAACATCAACACTTTCGCGGCCAATACCGGCGATGCGACCAAGGCGGCGCTGGTGGCGATCGACAAGGCGACGGGCGGGCGGCCGCTCGGCTATGTCGTCGACTTGCGCTCGAACCCCGGCGGACTGCTCGACCAGGCGATCGAGGTCAGCGACACATTTCTCAACCACGGCGAGATCGTTTCACAGCGCGGCCGCGAGAAGGACGACATCGAACGCTTCTATGCCAAGCCCGGCGACCTCGCGCACGGCCTGCCGATCATCCTGCTGGTCGACGCCGGAAGCGCATCGGCGGCCGAAATCGTCGCCGGGGCCCTCCAGGACCACCGCCGGGCGATCGTCATGGGCGAGCGCAGCTTCGGCAAGGGCTCGGTCCAGACCGTCGTCCAGACCGGGCCGCAGAGCGCTCTCCGGCTGACCACGGCGCGCTATTTCACGCCGTCGGGCAAGTCGGTTCAGGCCGGCGGGATCGATCC
>JBPCQE010000126.1:0-19543 GCA_050998435.1 Sphingomicrobium sp.
GACCGTTTGTGACGATGTATGAATTGGAGCCGGCCAGCGGCATCAAGCCGAGCCGAGTGATCCAGCTCGCCGACGACATCGCGCGCAACATTTCGGCGCTTTCGGCGCGCGTCGCCACCATCCCGGGGCGCAGCGTGATCGGAATCGAGCTTCCCAACCCGAAGCGCGAGCCGGTCACCTTGTCCGAGCTAATCTGCAGCCAGGCGTTCGAGGACCAGAACATGTCGCTACCGCTGATCCTCGGCAAGAACATCGCCGGCGACCCGGTGATCGCCGATTTGGCGCCGATGCCGCATTTGCTGGTCGCGGGCACCACCGGGTCGGGCAAGTCGGTCGGTTTGAACTGCATGATCCTGTCGCTGCTCTACAAGATGAGCCCGGACGACTGCCGGCTGATCCTGATCGACCCCAAGATGCTCGAGCTTTCCACCTACGACGACATCCCGCATTTGCTGGCGCCGGTGGTGACCGAGCCCGGCAAGGCGATCCGGGCTCTGAAATGGACCGTCGAGCAGATGGAGGAGCGCTACCGGATGATGGCCAACCTCGGCGTCCGCGCGCTGCCGAGCTTTAACGCCAAGGTGCGCGACTCCAAGGCCAAGGGCGCGCAGCTCGGGCGGCGGGTGCAGACCGGCTACAACGCCGACACGGGGCAGCCGATCTACGAGGTCGAGGAACTCGATTACGACGTGTTGCCGCAGATCGTCGTGATCATCGACGAGCTCGCCGATTTGATGATGACCGCCGGCAAGGAAGTCGAGTTTCTCGTCCAGCGGCTGGCGCAGAAGGCGCGCGCGGCGGGCATCCACCTGATCATGGCGACGCAGCGGCCGTCGGTCGACGTCATCACCGGGGTCATCAAGGCCAATCTGCCGACCCGGATCAGCTTCCAGGTGACGAGCAAGATCGACAGCCGGACGATATTGGGCGAGCAGGGCGCCGAGCAGCTGCTCGGCAAGGGCGACATGCTCTACATGCCGGGCGGCAAGCAGATCGTCCGGGTCCACGGCCCGCTGGTCCGCGACGAAGAAGTGCGCGCGGTCGCCGAGCATTGGCGCAAGCAGGGCGTGCCGGACTACATCCAGGCGGTGACCGAGGAGCCCGAGGACGGCGGCTATTTGTTCGACGGCCAGCCGACCGGCGAGGACGACGCCGAGACCCAATTGTACAAGAAAGCGGTGCAGATCGTCGCCGAAAGCCAGAAGGCTTCGACTTCCTACCTGCAGCGCCAGCTGCGCGTCGGCTACAACAGCGCCGCGCGGCTGATCGAGCGGATGGAAAAGGACGGCAAGGTCGGGCAGCCCGATCATGTCGGCCGGCGCGAGGTGCTGATCGACCCCGACGGGCACCCGATCTAGCCCTTTCTTCGTTCGATTCACCGATAATTCAGGACTGTTCGCCTACGGTTCGGTCATGCTTCGAAGCCTGCTCTTGGTATCGGCCCTGATCGCCACCATCGCCGCCTGCAGCCCGGCCGAGCCGCCGCTGCTGATCGACGGCGGCCAGCCGCCGGCGGCTAGTGTCAGCCAGGAATCTACTTCCGCCTATCCGCCGCGCTCAAGCGACGACAAGGCCGCGACCTCACGCTGAGCGATCGGCCCGGCGCATCTGAACCGCGGGGAACCGGCGGGTTCAGGGCGCATTCAATCCGCGAGCGTAATAGCTTGGCGCAAATCTACGCAAATTCCCCGGGAGCATGACATGAATTTTTCAACGCTGTTCGCGCGCGCCCTCCTCTCGATCGCCGCTCCGGCCGCCCTCGTCGCGGCGCCGGTGCCGGCGGTCGCGGCCGAGTCCGCCGACCTGACCCTGGTCCAGACCCATTTGAAGGCGGTCCAGTCGATGACCGCCAATTTCGTCCAGACCGACGCCCGCGGCCGGTCGGCGAGCGGAACGCTCCAGCTCAAGCGGCCCGGCCGGATCCGTTTCCAATATGGCGCCGGCGACCTGCTGCTGGTGGCCAACGGCAGCCGGCTGACGTTCGTCGACTACCAGGTCGGCCAGAAGTCGAGCTGGGACCTCAACAAGACCCCGCTGGGCATGCTGCTGTCGGTCAATCCGATCCTCAAGGACAATGCGCGGCTGGTGCCGAGCGGCGACCCGCGGACCATCGTCGTCCGCGCCAAGGACCGCAATCGGCCCGAGTATGGGACGCTGATCCTCGCCTTTTTGCGCTCGCCCTCGGCGCCCGGCGGGCTGATGCTCTATGGCTGGACGGCGGTCGACGCGCAGAACAAGCGGACCACCGTCAAGCTGACCAACCAGCGCTACAATGTCGCGGTCGCGGAAGGCGCGTTCACCTTCGCCGAGCCGAAGAAACGCAAGCGCGGATAGAAGGGTAGCCGTTCGCTACTTGTTCATCGCGCCGTCAGCCGGGCGGCATTAAATAAGAGTCGATCCTGCACCTTGCTTGGGGTTTCCCCCTGTTACCCGGGCACGCAGGATCCCTTGCGTGACGAACGCTCGGCGGCCCTCGCTCCACGCCCCCGGAGCGGGGGCCATTTGTTTTTCGCTCGAAGCAGGCTTCGAGCGAGGGTGCTCGCTGCGCTCGCAAAGACAGTCAAGGCTAGGTAGATCGGTCGGCGTGACCCGCATCAAGATCGCCTCGTGGAATGTCAATTCGGTGCGCGCCCGGATCGACATCGTCGCCCGGCTGCTCAAGGAAGAGCGGCCCGACATACTGTGCCTGCAGGAAACCAAGGCGACCAACGACATCTTCCCGGCGCAATGGTTCAGGCGCCGCGGTTACGTCCACCAGCAATTGCACGGCCAGAAGATGCACCATGGCGTCGCCATCGTCAGCCGAATCGAGCTGCATGAGCCCGGCAGCAACGATTGGCAGGACAATGGCGAGGCGCGCCACATCGGGGTCCGGTTGCCGTGCGGAATCCGGATCGAGAACGTCTACGTGCCGGCCGGCGGCGACATCCCCGACCGCAGCGTCAACCCCAAGTTCGGGCAGAAGCTCGACTTCATCGAGCGGATGACGCGCTGGTCGGAAAAGTTGCGCGAGCCGACGGTGATCCTCGGCGATTTCAACGTCGCTCCGCTGGAGTGCGACGTGTGGAGCCACAAGGCGCTGCTCAAGGTGGTCAGCCACACCCCGGTCGAGGTCGCGGCGCTGACCCGGATGCAGCAGGCGCACGGCTGGGTCGACATCGGCCGCAAGTTCGTGCCGGCGCCCGAGCGCTGCTTCACTTGGTGGAGTTATCGCTCGAAGGACTGGACGGCCAACGACCGCGGCCGCCGGCTCGACCATATGTGGGTGTCGCCGCAGTTTGGCGACCAGGTCGTCGCCCACCATGTGCTCGAGCCGTGCCGGAGTTGGCAGCGGCCGTCCGACCATGTGCCGCTGATCTGCGAAATCGCCCTTTGACGGAAAGCCGAATCCGGCGGGCGATCGCCGCGCTCAAGGCCGGCCGGCCGGTGCGGATCGAGGGCGGCGCGGGCAGCGTCGCGATCCTGCCGGTCGAGACCGCGACCGCCGAGCTGCTTGAGATGCTCGACCCGGGCTCGAAGGCGCCGCTGCTGCTGAGCGGGGCGCGCGCCGCGGCTTTATCGCTCGCCAACGAGCGCGACGCCGCCGATCCGGCACGCCCGGTGCTGGTCGAGCGCTGTTCGTGGCTGGATGCGCAAGCGGCGCTGGCGCTCGCCGACCCCGGGCAGGATTTGGCGCGGGCGCCGATCGGTCCGCTGCGGCCGGTGCCCGTGCCGGACGAAGCGCTGGCGAGCGCCGCCCTGCGGCTGGCGCGGTCGGCGGGGCTGCTACCGGCGCTGTGGCTGCTCGACGGCCCGGCCGAGGCCGCGGCGGCGGTCGCGGCCGATGAGCTGGCGGAAATGGTCTCCGAGGTCACGTTGATTGCCCGCGCCCGGCTGCCGCTCGAGGATATGCCGGACACCCAGATCATTGCCTTCCGCAGCCCCGACGGCGAGGAGCATGTCGCGCTGCTGATCGGCGCTTTCGGCGGTCGGCCACCGCTGGTCCGGCTGCACAGCGAGTGCCTGACCGGCGACGTGTTCGGATCGCTGAAATGCGACTGCGGCCCGCAGTTGCGCGAGGCTCTGCGGCTAATCGCCGCGGCCAGCGGCGGCGTGCTGCTCTATCTTCGCCAGGAAGGCCGCGGCATCGGCCTCGCCAACAAGCTGCGCGCTTATGCGCTCCAGGACCGCGGGTTCGACACCGTCGAGGCCAACCAGCGGTTGGGCTTTGCCGACGACGAGCGCGATTACGACCACGCCGCCGCGATGCTGCGGGCGCTCGGCATCGACAAGGTGCGGCTGCTGACCAACAATTCGGCCAAGGTCGCCGGGCTGGCGGCAGCCGGGATCGAGGTCGTCGAGCGGGTCGCTCACCACATGCCGGCCAACCCGCACAACGCCGATTACCTGGCGGTGAAAAAGTCAAAGAGCGGGCATTTGTCCTAAACTTCAAACAGCGCCGTGCCGACCCGGACCGCGGTCGCGCCGAGCATCACCGCGCTCCTGAAGTCGGCCGACATGCCCATGCTGAGGCCGGTGACGTCATGACGGCGAGCGAGCTCCGCGAGCAGAGCGAAATAGGGCGACGGCTCGACCCCGAGTGGTGGGATCGCCATCAGTCCGGCGAGCGGCAGCGGCGAGGCGCGCACCGCCGCGACCAAGCCAGCGACCTCGCCGATCGCGCAGCCGCCCTTCTGATCCTCGTCGCCGATGTTGACCTGGACGTAGACGCCCGGGCGGCGATCCTGCTTTTCGGCTTCGCTGACCAGCGCGTCGAGGAGCGACGCCCGATCGAGCGAGTGGATGACCGAGAACAGCCGCACCGCCTCGGCGGCCTTGTTCGACTGCAGCCGGCCGACGCAGTGGAGGGTGACGTCGGGATGGACCTCGAGGAGCGGCGGCCATTTGGCGAGCGCCTCCTGAACCCGGCTTTCGCCGAAGTCGCGCTGGCCGGCGGCGATCAGTTCCTCGATGGCCTCGGCGCCGTGGGTCTTGCTCACCGCGATCAATTTGACATCGCCGGGATCGCGCCGGGCAAGTTTCGCCGCTCGGGCGATTTCGTCGATGATGGCTTGGCGGCGCTCGGCGGCGCTGTTCATCGCGCCGGGCTAGGCCGGATCAGAATTTAAACGCTGTCCCGACGTAGACGGCCTGGCTGTCGCGGCGGGCGTCGGTCACCGCCGACATGCGGTCGTGGTCGATCCGGTAGCGGACCCCGCCGGTGACGGCGATGTTGCGAGTGATCGAGTAAGCGCCGCCGACGTCGAGCGAGTAATTGTCGGCCTTGCGAAGCGGCGTCAGGGCGCGGCCGTCGCCGCGGTCGGCACCGGCGGCGACTCGGCCGGTCAGGCGCTTGTTGAGCGAATAGCTGACTCCCAGCGCCGCGCTCTCGCGTCCGCCGAGCGCCGGATTGACTTCCTTGGTCTTGCCGACGTCGCCGGCGACCGCGAACCGCCGCCAGCCGACGGCGACCCCGAGATTGTAGCTGGCCGGGGTCAGTGCGGTGACCGGAACCAGAGCGCCGGCGTCGGCGACCCGGGCCTTGCCCGCATCGGCGCGGGCGCGGATCGCGACCCGGACCTGCGACGGCCGTCCCTTCGACGGGGCCGGGGTGAATTTGAAATCGGTCAGCGAGGCGCTCTTGCCGGCGAACGCGGCGGCGAGACGCGGGTCGGCGGTCGCCGGAGTGAAGGTCGAGACCGGGTCGAAGCTGACCGCGACGGCCGGCGCCCGCTTCTTCGATTGCGCCCCCGCCAGGGCCGGGGTCAGCACGAGTCCAGCCGCAGCAAATGCCGTGACCGTCCTGGCTAATTTCGACCGACCCAAGTGCAACACGTGAGTGAACTCCCTGTTCACGACTCGATATAGCTATCGCGGGCCGAAGGTTCCACGTCCGGAATCGATTCACAAGCGCCCTGTGGCCGATAGAACACAACAAGACCCGTTGCGGGACACCTTGCGGAGCAAGGGCCAGCATCTATAACGCCGGGCTGTCCCCGCCCTTCCGTTTCGAGGAACAATGATGCCCCGCCTGCCCATCACTGCCGCCGCGCTGATCGTCGTTGCCCTCGCCGGATCCGGCTGCGCGCGCAACCGCGACATCCCGCAGCAACTCGCGCCGTCGCGGACCACCTCGATCGGCGTCAACAGCTATTTGTGGCGGGCGGCCATCGACACCGTATCGTTCGCACCGCTGCTGCAGGCCGATTCGAACGGCGGGGTGATCGTCACCGATTGGTATTCCAATCCCAGGTCCCCCGGCGACCGGGTCAAGCTGACCGTCTCGATCCTCGATCAGGACCTGCGGGCCGACGCGCTTCGAGTCGCCGCGTCGCGGCAGACGCTACAGAACGGAATTTGGGTCAATGCGCCGGTCGCCGCCGCCACCGTCCAGAAGCTCGAAGACATCATCCTGACCCGCGCCCGCGACCTTCGCCGAACCGCCGTCGGCGGGTAATCGGGCCCCTGGAATGACGGGTCAGGCAATGACGGGCCGCTTCGACCCGGCGGACGCCGAGCGGCGCTGGCAGGCGAAATGGGACGAGCATGGCTGCTTCGTCGCCGACAGCAAGAGCGCCAAGCCCAAGACCTATGTGCTCGAGATGTTCCCCTACCCGTCGGGGCGCCTGCACATCGGCCATGCGCGCAACTATACGATGGGCGACGTGCTCGCCCGATTCCGGCGGATGCAGGGCTTTGAAGTGCTCCACCCGATGGGTTGGGACGCGTTCGGGATGCCGGCCGAGAATGCGGCGATGGAGCGCGGAGTCCACCCGGGCCAATGGACCCGGGCCAACATCGCCGCGATGCGCGACCAGCTGAAGCGTCTCGGCTTCGCGCTCGACTGGAGCCGCGAGCTGGCGACCTGCGACCCGACCTATTACGGCCACGAGCAGGCACTGTTCCTCGACCTGTTCGACGCCGGCCTCGTCTATCGCAAGGAAAGCGAGGTCAATTGGGACCCGGTCGATCGGACCGTGCTCGCCAACGAGCAGGTGATCGACGGGCGCGGCTGGCGGTCCGGCGCGCTGGTCGAGCGGCGCAAGCTCGCCCAATGGTTCCTGAAGATCACCGACTTCGCCGACGAATTGCTCGAGGGGCTGGGGACTCTCGACCAGTGGCCCGACAAGGTCCGGCTGATGCAGGAGAACTGGATCGGCAAGAGCCGCGGGCTCGAGTTCGCGTTCCGGCTCGCCGAGCCGGCCGGCGACATCGAGCGTGTCGAGGTGTTCACGACCCGGCCGGACACGATCTTCGGAGCGTCGTTCATCGCGCTCGCCGCCGGGCACCCGCTCGCTTTGGCGGTGGCCGAGACGGATCCCAATGCGCGGGAATTCATCGAAGAGTGCCGCGCGGGCGGCACCAGCGCGGCCGAGATCGAGACCGCCGAGAAGAGGGGATACAAAACCTCGCTGGAGGCGGTCCACCCGTTCGACAGCGAGTGGCGGCTGCCGGTCTACATCGCCAATTTCGTGCTGATGGACTATGGCACTGGCGCCATTTTCGGCGTTCCCGGACACGACCAGCGCGATTTCGAGTTTGCGAAGCAATATCATTTGCCGATCAGGCGTGTCGTGGCGGCAAGGGCGGACGAGGCCGCGTTTGCGGTTGGCGACGAAGCCGAAAGCGCCCCGGGAATCGCCGTAAACTCCGATTTCCTCGACGGAATGCCGACCGAGGATGCGTCGGCGGACGTGATTCGCCGGGCCGAGGCCGCCGGCTGGGGCAAGGGCTCGACCGCGTGGCGGCTGCGCGACTGGGGCGTGTCGCGCCAGCGCTATTGGGGAACCCCGATCCCGATCATCCACTGTCAGGGCTGCGGTCCGGTCCCGGTGCCGCGCGAGCAACTGCCGGTGGTGCTGCCCGAGGACGTCAGCTTCGACCAGCCCGGCAACCCGCTCGACCGCCACGATACTTGGCGCCAGGTCGAGTGCCCGACATGCGGCGAAGCGGCTAGCCGCGAGACCGACACCTTTGACACTTTCGTCGATTCCTCCTGGTATTTCATCCGTTTCGCCAGCCAGCCGGCCGACAAGGCGTTCGACCGCTCCGAAGCCGAGGCCTGGCTCCCGGTCACCCAATATATCGGCGGGGTCGAGCACGCGATCCTGCACCTGCTCTACGCGCGCTTCTGGACTCGGGCGCTCAACCGCCTCGGCCGGATCGGCATCGGCGAGCCATTCCAGGGGCTGTTCACACAAGGCATGGTGACCCACGAAACCTACCGCTCGCAGGACGGCCGCTGGCTTGCGCCCGACGAGGTCGAGGCGCGCTCGGGTGGGGAATTGGCCGAGCGCTCCACCGGGACGGTGGTCGAGCGTGGCCGGATCGAGAAGATGTCGAAATCGAAGCGCAACGCGATCGACTCCGACACCATCGTCGAGCGCTACGGAGCCGACGCCGCGCGCTGGTTCCTGCTCTCGGACAGCCCGCCCGAGCGCGACCTGTTGTGGTCCGAGAGCGGGATCGAGGGCGCGGTCCGCTTCGTCCAGCGGGTGTGGCGGCTGGCCGCCGGACCGCAGGACGGAGACGGCACCGACGAAGAGCTCGACCGCAAGCGCCACCGGACCGTCGCCGCCGTCGGCGAGGCGATCGAGGGGCTGCAGTTCAACAAGGCGGTCGCGCAGCTCTACGAGCTGGTCTCCGCGATCGAAAAGGCGCCTGCGTCGGCGAGCCGTTCCGAGGCGGTTCGAACGCTGGTCAAGCTCGCCGCGCCGATGGCTCCGCACCTCGCCGAGGAATGCTGGGCGGCACTCGGCGGCGCGAGCATGGTGACCGAGGCCGAGTGGCCGTCGTTCGACCCGGCGATGCTGGTCGACGACCAGGTGATCCTGGCGGTGCAAGTCAACGGCAAGCTGCGCGATACTCTGACCGCCCCGCGCGGCCTCGGCCGCGAGGCGGCGGAAGCGCTCGCGATGGCGTCCGACAAGGTCCAGCGGCAGTTGAACGGCGCGCTCCCTCGCAAGGTGATTGTCGTTCCCGACCGGCTGGTGAATATCGTCGCGTGATGGCCCGCCTGCTTGTCCTCATCGCCGCTGTGGCTCTCACCGGTTGCGGCCTCCAACCGCTCTACGGCGGCGGCTCGAGAAGCCCGGTCGCGGCGACCTTGCGCTCGGTCGAGGTGGCGCCGATCGACGGCCAGGTCGGCTGGCTGATGCACAACAAATTGACGGAGCGGCTGGGGGGCGCCGGCGTCAGCGCCGCTCCAGCCTACCGGCTCGAGGTCGAGCTCGACGACAATATCACCGGCTTCGGGATCCGCGGCGACCGGGCGGTGACCCGTGAGCGGCGGACGCTGCGCGCGCGCTTCCGGCTGGTCGAACTCGCCGGCGGCGGAGTGGTGCTCGACGCGACCGCGGGATCGGACGCCGGGATCGACGTCGTCAGCTCGGAGTATGCGACCATCGCCGCCGAGCAGACCGCGGTCGAGCGATTGTCGGAAGTCGTCGCCGACCAGATCGTCGCCCGTCTCGGACTGTTCGCGGCGCGGACGGCGGCGCCGCGGTGAAAGCGGCTCGGGGGACCATCGGGCGCGCTCTCGACAAGCCCGACGGCGAGGTTCGGCTGTACCTGTTCCACGGTCCCGACGAGGGCCAGTCGCGGGCGCTCGGCGAGCGCTTGCTCAAGGGACTGGGCTCGGCCCGGTTCGTGGTCGGCTCGCCGGCGCTGAAGTCGGATCCGGCGCTGCTCGCCGACGAAGCCGGTGCGATGAGCCTGTTCGGCGAGCCGCGGGCGATCTGGGTCGAGCCGGCGGGCGACGAAATCGCCGACGCAGTCGAGGCGCTGCTCGATGCGCCGGCGTCGGAAAGCCCGGCGATCGTCATCGCCGGAGCGCTGCGCAAGTCGTCCGCGCTGCTCAAGCTGGCCGAGGGCCATCGCTCCGCGCTCGCCCACGCGTCCTACGTTCCCGAAGGCCAGGAGGCCGAGCGGATGGTCGCCGAAGTCGGCCGAGCGCACGGGCTGCGGATCGCACCCGGGGTCGCGGCGCGGGTCGCCGATGCGTGCGGAAACGACCAGGCGAACGTCGGCCAGGAGCTCGCCAAGCTGGCGCTCTATGTTGCGGCGTCGCCGGAAGCGCCCAAGGATCTCGACCATGGGTCGGTGGACGCGGTCGGAGCCGACCTGCCCGAGGGCGATTTCTTGGGGCTGGCGGACCTGGCGCTGTCCGGCGAGCTGGCCGAGGTCGGCGAGGCCTTGGCGCGGCTGTCACCGGCCGGGACCGAAGCGATCCCGGTGATCCGCTCGCTACAGCGGCGGTTGCTGATGCTGGCGCCGATGCGCGCCCGGGTCGAAGCCGGAGAACGCTCGTCCGCCGTCATGACGTCACTAGGCAAGTCCTTGTTCTGGAAGGATAAACCGCTGCTGGAAAAGCTTTTGGCAACGTGGGACGCGCGCGGACTTGAGACGGTTTCTGAACGTGCCGGCAGGCTCGAGCGGCAGTTGATGCGGCCCGATTCGCCGCCGCCCGCGGAAGCGCTCAGCGAGGAGCTGACGGCGATCGCCCGCCGGGCCGCGCGGCGGCGGTAACAGCTAAATCGGCTCCCCGGTCAGCCGCTGGCAGATCATGTCGAGCTGGTCGAGGCTGCTGTAGTGCAGGGTCACCGTGCCCGCGGCGCCGTTGTGCGCGAGCTTGACCTTGACCCCGAGCAAATCGCCCAGCTGCCGCTCCAGCGCCTCCAGATCGGCGTCGCCGCGCCGCTCGGTCAGCTGAAGCTCTCCGGGCGGTTTCTTCTCGCGGCGCGCGCGGGATTCGGTCTGGCGGACCGACAGGCCCCTGGCGATGATCTCCTTGGCCAGCGCCTCGGGGTCGGGCGCGGTGGCGACGGCGCGCGCGTGGCCCATGCTGAGGTCGCCGCGAACGAGCGCGTCGCGAACAAAGACCGGCAGGTCGAGCAGCCGCAGCAGATTGGCAACGTGGCTGCGCGACTTGTGGACCAGGCGGCCGATGTCCTCGGCGCTGTGGCCGTGGTGCTCGATCAGCTGCTTGTAGCCTTCGGCTTCCTCGATCGCGTTCAAATCCTCGCGCTGGATATTCTCGATGAGGGCGATCTCGGCCGCCGACGCATCGTCCACGTCGCGGATGATCGCCGGGATGCTGTGCAGCCGCGCGCGCTGCGCCGCCCGCCACCGGCGCTCGCCGGCGATGATCTCATAGCCGTCCCCGTGAGGACGCAGCAGGATCGGCTGCAGCACGCCTCTTTCGCCAATGGAATCCGCAAGTTCGTCGATCGATTCCTCGGAGAAATGCATGCGCGGCTGGTTGGGGTTGGGTCGGATCCGGCCGACCTCGATCTCGCGCACTCCGCCGCGGTCCTCGCTCGCCCCCTCGTCGTCGGCAGGGGCGGACTCGTCGATTAGCGCCGACAGGCCGCGGCCGAGCCCCGAAACCGGGCGCTTGGCGGTCACGCCGCTTCGGCCCGCTGCGGAAGGCGGGTCATCAGTTCGCGAGCCAGGTTGAGATAGGCTTCCGAACCCGCGCACTTGAGGTCGTAGATCAGCGCCGGAAGCCCGTGGCTCGGAGCCTCGGACAGGCGGACGTTGCGCGGGATTACAGTGTCGAACACCGCCGCGCCGAGGCACGCGCGGACGTCGTCGGCAACCGCTTGCGAAAGATTGTTACGGCGATCAAACATTGTCAGCACCACGCCGAGGATCGCAAGCTGCGGATTGAACGCCTGTCGGATCCGCTCGACCGTCGCCAGAAGCTGGCTAAGTCCTTCCAAGGCAAAGAATTCGCACTGCAGCGGGACCAGCAGCTGGCGAGCCGCGACGAGCCCGTTGACGGTCAGCAGGCCGAGCGAGGGCGGGCAGTCGATCAGGCATATATCCCAGCGCACGTCGGCTTGCTCAAGCGCCCGCTCGAGCCGGTGGGCGCGGTCCTCGAGCGCGACGAGCTCGATCTCGGCGCCCGACAGGTCGACCGTCGACGGCAACAGGTCGAGCCGCGGCACCCGGCTGGCGACGACGCTGTCGGCGACGCTCGAATTGCCGATCAGCACGTCGTAGATCGAGCGCTTGCGCTGCGCCTGGCTGACCCCGAGGCCGGTCGAGGCATTGCCTTGCGGGTCGAGGTCGACCAGCAGCACCTTCCAGCCGATCGCGGCGAGCGCGGTGGCGAGGTTGATCGCGGTGGTCGTCTTGCCCACCCCGCCCTTCTGGTTAGCGATCGCCACGCGAATCATCGTTTCGACTTCGCCTTCACTTTGCTGAGCACCAGGATGGTCGCATTGGGGTCGGTGCAACTCGGTTCGCTTCGCGCTTCACATTGCCAGCTTCGCTTGGCTTCGGCCAGTTCCGAATGGGCGCTTTTCCCCTTGGGAAGCGCCCAAATCGTCTCGGAATGCGCCAGATGGAGTCCCAGGCCGATCAATCGGCCGAGCGGGGCGACGGCTCGGGCGGTGATGACGTCGAATGAGCCGCGAACTTGCTCGATTTTTGCGGCTCGGACCGTGACTCGGTCGGATAGTCCGAGCGCATCGACGGTTTCTTCAAGGAAAGCGGCGCGCAGTCGGCGCGGCTCCACCAGGGTGACCTGGCCCTCGGTCAAAGCGGCGACCACCACCCCGGGTAGGCCGGCGCCGGAGCCGATGTCGACCCAGGATGCGCCCGCGTGGGTTTCGAAACGGACGAGCTGGGCGGAATCGACTATGTGTCGCTCCCAGATCTGGCTGATCGTAGATGCGGACACCAGATTTTGCGTGGAATTGGCGGTTTTTAGCCGTTCTACATATGTTTCAAGCAGGGCGACCGTTTCACGTGAAACAGGGCGGCCGGCCGCCCGTTCCAGCGCGTCGATCATGCTGCAGCGCGGCGAGACGCGGCGACGTAGGCCGCGGAC
Organism: Sphingomicrobium sp.; assembly: GCA_050998435.1. Taxonomy (GTDB): domain Bacteria; phylum Pseudomonadota; class Alphaproteobacteria; order Sphingomonadales; family Sphingomonadaceae; genus Sphingomicrobium. The sequence goes on from JBPCQE010000126.1 coordinate 12,818, forward strand.
AAGGCGGCCGGAGTGACGCCGTGGACGCGCGACGCTTGGTCGAGGGTCTCGGGGCGCGAGGCGGACAGTCGCTCGACCATTTCCGCCGACAGGCCCGGGACCGCCGCATAGTCGAGCCCAGCCGGGATCCACACCGATGAATCGCGCCGTGCCGCGTCCCACTCGCGCCGCTGGCGCTCGACATAAGGCGCGTAAAGCGCGTCGGCGCGGCCTTCGTCGGTTTCCGCCCAGGCAGTCGTGCCGCGCAACTTCAGGTTTTCCTCGATCTGCTCGCGCCGGCGTTTCGACACGCAGCCAGCATCGATCGCCGCCTGGCCGAGCCGCGTCGTCGCATTGTCGGCGCGCAGCGACAGGCGGTGCTCGGCACGCGCGGTCATCATCCGGTACGGCTCGCTGACACCTTGGAGCGTCAGATCGTCGATCATCACCCCGATGTAGCTCGAGCGGCGGTCGAATCGGATTTCGGCGAGGCCGAGCGCGTGAGCGGCGGCGTTTAGGCCGGCCGCGAGTCCCTGCGCGGCCGCTTCCTCGTAACCGGTGGTGCCGTTGATCTGGCCGGCAAGGAACAACCCGGGGATGTCACGAACGTGCAGCGTCGAGCTCAGACGGCGCGGGTCGACGAACTCATATTCGACCGCATAGCCGGGACGGGCGATCGCCGCCCGCTCGAGGCCGGCGATGCTGCGGACGAAGTCGAGCTGGACATCGGCCGGGAGCGAGGTCGAGATCCCGTTGGGATAGACGAGGGGGTCGCTAAGTCCTTCGGGTTCAAGGAAAATCTGGTGCCCGTCGCGGTCGCCGAAGCGTTTCACCTTGTCCTCGATCGACGGGCAGTAGCGCGGCCCGCGGCCTTCGATCGCGCCGGCGAACAACGGCGAGCGATCGAACGCGGCCCGGATAATCGCATGCGTCCGCTCGATGGTCCGGGCGACCGCGCAGCGCAACTGCGGATTCCGCACTCCGTCGTCGAGCGCCGACATCGTCCACTCGTCAGTGTCGCTCGGCTGGTCTTCGAGTTGGGCCCAGTCGATGGTCCGGCCGTCGAGCCGCGGCGGGGTGCCGGTCTTGAGCCGGCCCTGGCCGAGGCCGATGTCGCGCAGTTGGCGGCCGAGGGGAATCGATGTGCGCTCGCCGCGCCGCCCGCCCTCGAGGATCTTGTCCCCGACAAAAATCCGCGCGTCGAGGAACGTGCCAGTGGCGATCACCAGCGACCGGCAGGCGAGAAAGCCACCGCTGGTCTCGACTCCGGTGATTTGACCGCGCTCGATCCGCATTCGCAGCGCTTCGGTGACGATCACCTCGATTCCGCGCTTGGTGACGAGCCCAGCCACTGCGGCGCGGTAGAGAGAGCGATCGGCCTGGACCCGCGGGCCCTGGACGGCCGGGCCCTTGCTCCGGTTGAGCATTCGGCGGTGGATCGCCGAGCGGTCGGCGGCTCGAGCCATCAGCCCGTCGAACACGTCGAGCTCGCGCACCAGATGGCCCTTGCCGACGCCGCCGATCGACGGATTGCATGACATCTGGCCGAGATCTTCGGCGCGGAAGGTCAGCAAACCGACGCGCGCCCCGCGCCGAGCCGCGGCCGCCGCCGCTTCACAGCCGGCATGGCCGGCGCCGATTACGAGGATATCGAACATCGAACGATCTCTATGGAAATTTGCTTATCTGCACAAATGCAGAACTCGTGTTTCACGTGAAACAGTTCACTTCCCGAGGCAAAAGCGCGAAAACAGCGCGTCAAGCGCATCCTCGACTCCGGCGCTGCCCGTCAGTCGGTCGAAAGCCCCGCGAGCAAGACGAAGATCTTCTGCTGCCGTAACGATATCCCGGGTTCTTGACGCCCGGTCCAACGCCGCCTGGGCCTCTTCCATATGGGTCGCCTGGCGACGGTTGAGGGCAAGCGCGTCCTCGCCGGGCAGCAAGGACGAGGCGAGCTCCGACACTTGCCCGAGCAAAGGCGCGAGGCCCTCGCCGGTCAGCGACGAGACCGCCAGCGAGTCCCAAGGAGCGTTGGACCGCTCGGCCAAGTCGCACTTGGAGTGCACCTTCACCAGGCGCGGGTGGCGGGGCGCGTCGCCGGGCTCGCCGAGCCACAAAAGCACGTCGGCGGCTTCGATCAGAGCCTGCGAGCGCTTAACCCCGATGCGCTCGACCGGTTCGTCTGTATCGCGCAGTCCCGCCGTATCCGTCAGCAAAAGCGGAATTCCGCCGAGCGACAGCGGAACCTCGATATGGTCGCGCGTGGTGCCCGGCACGTCGGTGACGATTGCCCGTTCCGTACCGGCTATTACGTTGAGAAGGCTAGACTTTCCAACGTTCGACGGGCCAGCGACAACCACCCGGACTCCGTCGCGCAGCGGCTCGATGCGGGGCCTCGTGAGCCATTCCTGCATCTCTGTTGCTAATGAGCCGCAACTGCGAGAGAGCTCCGGGTTGCCCCCGTGCTCGTCGTCCTCGTCGTAGTCGATCGCCCGTTCGGCACGTGCCGACAGGTCCAGCAATCGCTCCTGCCACTGCTCGATCTGCCGTCGCAGTCCGCCTTCGGCCAGCGCGAGCGCGGAGCGGCGCTGGCTTTCCGTCTCGGCCTCGATCAGGTCGGCAAGGCCCTCGGCCTCGGTCAGGTCGATGCGGCCGTTTTCGAGCGCGCGGCGGGTGAATTCCCCTGGTTTAGCAACGCGCAAGCCGTCGAGCGACGCCAAGGCGTCAAGAACGGCGTCGGCGACCGCTCGGCCGCCGTGGACGTGGAACTCGACCACGTCCTCGCCGGTCGAACTCGCCGGAGCGTCGAAGCGCAGCACCAGCGCGTGGTCGAGCAGTGAGCCGGTCCCCGGGTGCCGGAGCTCGCGAAGAGCGATTGCACGCGCCTCGGGCAGCTCGCCGGCAATTTTGCGGCCCGATCCATGCGCCTGGGGCCCGCTGACCCGGATAATCGCAATCGCCGCAGGAGGCCGGCCGCTGGCGAGCGCGTAGATCGTCGCCGCGGCCATTCACGCGCTACGCCGGGAAGCCGAGCACCGGCGCGACGTCGTGCCAGCCTTCCCAGATCATCTTGCCGGCGACCCACAGGATGACCACCAGGCCGACGTAGGCGATCCAGCGGTAGCGCTCGATATATTTGGCGATGACGTTGGCCGCGAGGCCCATCAGAGCGACCGCGAAGATCAGCCCGACGATGAGGATGCCTGGATGCTCGCGGGCCGCGCCTGCAACGGCGAGGACATTATCGAGGCTCATCGACACGTCGGCGACGGCCACCGCCCACACCGCACCGGCGAAGCTCTTGGCCGAACGGATGCCGCTATGCTCGTCGCCCTCGATCTCGGGTGATCCCGGTGATTCGCCGGCGGTGTGTCGCAGGTCGCGCCACATGCGCCACGCGACCCACAAAAGCAGGATGCCGCCGGCAAGAATCAGCCCGACGACCTGGAGCAATTGGGTGACGATCAGCGCAAAGCCGATGCGCAGCACCAGCGCGGCGATGACTCCGATCAGGATGACCTTGCGGCGCTGTTCGGCCGGAAGGCCGGCGGCGAGAGCGCCGACGACGATCGCATTGTCGCCGGCCAGCACCAGGTCGATCACCAGCACCGCAAGGAAGGCGCTGAGCCCTCCGGGCTCGCCGGTGTTGGAGAGGTCGCGGACGATCGCGGCCCACATCTCGGCCGGACCGCCGAGGCCGGCCGCGGCGCCGTCCGCAGCCGCCCCATGCGCAGCAATCAGGAGGTCGATCATCCGGCCAGCGCTCTTACTGATTCATCGAAGCGAAGAAATCCTCGTTGGACTTGGCGTCCTTCATCTTGTCGAGCAGGAACTGCATCGCGTCGATGGTCCCCATCTGCATCAGGATTCGGCGCAGCACCCACATCTTGGTCAAGGTGCCCTGGTCGACCAGCAATTCCTCCTTGCGGGTGCCGGACTTGCCGACGTCGAGCGCCGGGAAGATGCGCTTGTCGGAGACCTTCCGGTCGAGCACGATCTCGGAATTGCCGGTGCCCTTGAACTCCTCGAAGATCACCTCGTCCATCTTCGAGCCGGTATCGATCAAGGCGGTGGCGATGATCGACAGCGAGCCGCCTTCCTCGATGTTGCGGGCGGCGCCGAAGAAGCGCTTGGGCCGCTGCAGCGCGTTGGCGTCAACGCCGCCGGTCAGCACCTTGCCCGACGACGGCACGACCGTGTTGTAGGCGCGGCCGAGGCGGGTGATCGAATCGAGAAGTATCACGACGTCCTTCTTGTGCTCGACCAGCCGCTTGGCCTTTTCGATCACCATCTCGGCGACCTGGACGTGGCGGCTGGCGGGCTCGTCAAAGGTCGAGGAAATCACCTCGCCCTTCACCGAGCGCTGCATGTCGGTGACTTCCTCGGGCCGCTCGTCGATCAGCAGCACGATCAGGAAAATCTCGGGATGGTTGTCGGTGATCGCCTTGGCGATATTCTGCAGGAGCACGGTCTTGCCGGTCCGCGGCGGCGAGACGATCAGCGCGCGCTGGCCCTTGCCCTGCGGGGCGACGATGTCGATCACCCGCGCCGACTTGTCCTTGATCGTCGGGTCGGCGCTGTCGAGAGTCAGCTTCTCGTCCGGGTAGAGCGGCGTGAGGTTGTCGAAATTGACCCGGTGGCGAACCGCCTCCGGGTCGTCGAAGTTGATCTGGGTGACCCGGGTCAGAGCGAAATAGCGCTCGCCGTCCTTGGGACCGCGGATCTCGCCCTCGAGCGTGTCGCCGGTTCGAAGTCCGAAGCGCCGGACGTGCTGCGGGGCGACGTAAATATCGTCGGGGCCGGCGAGGTAATTGGCCTCGGGCGAGCGCAGGAACCCAAAGCCGTCGTTCAGCACTTCGATCGTGCCCATGCCCATGATCTCGGCGCCGCTTTCGGCGCGGACCTTGAGGATCGAGAACATGATGTCCTGCTTGCGAAGGGTCGAAGCGCCCTCGACTCCGAGCTCCTCGGCCATGGTGACCAGCTCGGCGGGGGTTTTTTGCTTGAGGTCCTTGAGGTGCATCGGGATTCTTTTCTTGGAAGCTGGAATTCAGGCGCTTTGAAAAAAACAAAGCAGATGCGGCAGGACGCCTCATCGTTGGGAAAGCGGGCACCGGCGGAGAAGGGAACAGGCCGATGACAGCCGCGAGAGTCGCGAGTTATGGTCGCCGGGGGCGCAAGTCAATCGGCGCGAAGAGCCGACCCGGTTTAAAACGGCCGGACGATCACCAGCACGACGATCACCGCCGCGGCGATTCCGGGGATCTCGTTCATGATCCTGAGCGTGCGGTCCTCGAGCGCGCGCTTGCCGGCGGCGAGCAACTTTCCGTAGGCGCCGACCCAGCCCTGGTAGCCGGTCAGGGCGACGACCAGCACAAGCTTGGCGATGAACCAGCCTTCGCGGAACGCGTCGAGATGGAAGGCGAGCATCAGCCCCAGCGCCCAGACGATCAGCATCGCCGGAGCCAGGATGATGGTACGGGCGCGGTCCTCGCGCTCGATCCAGGCGCGGTCCTCGGCCGAGCCCGGCGTGGTGGCGTGATGGTAGACGTAGAAGCGCGGCACCAGCAGCAGCCCGGCCATCCAGAAGATGACGAAGGTCACGTGAGCGGCCTTCACCCACGGGTAAGCAGCGCCCAGAAAGCCGGTCAGCTGCAAGCCGGTCAGCTCGAAATTCATATGGCCCCCTTCAACGACGCCATCAGCCGCTCGACGTGGGCGATCGGAGTTTCCTTGATAATCCCGTGGCCGAGGTTGAAGATGTGCGGCCGGCCGTGCAGCGAGTGCCGGATGTTCGCCACCGCCTGCTCGAGATGGGGGCTGCCGGCAAGCAGCAGCAGCGGATCGAGATTGCCCTGGACCGGCATTCCGTCGGGCAGCGCGCCGTGCGCCCAGGCCGGGTCGACGGTTTCGTCGAGGCCGACCGCATCGACCCCGGTTTCGCGCGCATAGGCGCCGAGCTTGCCGCCCGCGCCCTTAGGAAAGCCGATGATCGGGACTCCCGGCCGGCGGGCGTTCAGGGCCTCGACGATCGAACGGGTCGGGGCAATCACCCAGCGCTCGAACTCGGCGGGAGCCAGGCTGCCGGCCCAGCTGTCGAACAATTGCACCGCATCCGCGCCGGCATCGATTTGCCCGCACAGATAATCGACGGTGGTTGCGACGATCCGGTCGATCAGCGCGCGCATCGCGCCGCTGTCCCGGTAAGCGAGCAACCGGGTGTCCGACTGGTCGCGGTTGCCCTGGCCGGCGACCATGTAGGTGGCGACCGTCCACGGTGCCCCGGCAAAGCCGATCAGCGCCTTACCCGGCTCGAGCTGCGCTTTTACCTTGGCGACGGTTGCGTAGATGGAATCGAGCCGAGCCGGAACCGGGTTGAGATCCTCGAGCTTCGCGCTCGCCAGCGGCGGCGTCAGCCGCGGCCCCTCGCCGCCGACGAAGCTCAAATTCTTGCCGAGCGCGAACGGCACGATCAGGATGTCCGAGAACAGGATCGCGGCGTCGATTTGCGGGAAGCGCTTCAGCGGCTGGAGCGTGACCTCCGCCGCGGCGTCGCTGTCGTAGACCAGATCGAGGAAGCCGCCCTTGCTCTCGCGAAGCCCGCGATATTCGGGCAAATAACGCCCGGCCTGACGCATCATCCACACCGGCGGAGGGTCGCGCCGCTCGCCCTTCAGCACGGCGAGCAACGGCTTGGCCGCCTGGTCGTTTGGAGCTTTGCGCGGCGTCGAGACCACCCCCTTATTC
>JBPCQE010000157.1:0-5024 GCA_050998435.1 Sphingomicrobium sp.
ACGACCACCAGACCGCCAACGCTCGCGAGATGACCAGGGCGGGGGGAGCTCGGACGATCCCGCAGGCCGATTTCACTCCGCAGGTCCTGGCGCGGCAGATCGAGGCGATGGCCGCCGACCCGCAGGCGCTCGCCAACGCCGCCGCGCGCTCGCTGTCGGTCGGTCGGCCGCACGCCGCTCGCGACCTTGCCGACCTGGTCGAGCGGATCGGCGGCGGGCTCGCGCCGCTGCTGGTCGGCCCGGCGCTGACCCCGCGCAGCCGCGCCGCGTTCGCCGGTGGAGTCCCGGCGTGAAGGCGCGCTTTTTGCCAGGACGCCTTCAAAAATGAAGGCTTTTGGAACCGACGTCGGGACGATCCACTTCGTCGGCATCGGCGGCATCGGCATGTCGGGAATCGCCGAGGTGATGCACCAATTGGGCTACAAGGTGCAGGGCTCGGACATCGCCGAGAATTACGTCGTCGACAAGCTGCGCAAGGCCGGCATCCCGGTGATGATCGGCCATAGCGCCGACAATTTGGGCGAGGCGGCGGTGGTCGTCTGTTCGAGCGCGATCAAGGACGGCAACCCGGAGGTCGAGGCGGCGGCCGAGCGGCGGCTGCCGCGGGTCAAGCGCGCCGAGATGCTCGCCGAGCTGATGCGGATGCAAAAGACGATCGCCGTCGCCGGCACTCACGGCAAGACGACGACAACATCGATGATCGCCGCGATGCTCGACGCGGGCGGGCTCGACCCGACGGTGATCAACGGCGGCATCATCAACCGCTACGGCTCCAACGCGCGGCTCGGAAAAAGCGACTGGATGGTGGTCGAGGCCGACGAAAGCGACGGCAGCTTCCTGCGGCTCGACGGGACGATCGCGATCGTCACCAACGTCGATCCCGAGCATGTCGAGCATTACGGCAGCTTCGACAAGATCAAGGACGCGTTCGTCGAGTTCATCGAGAACGTGCCCTTCTACGGGCTCGCGGTGCTGTGCGTCGACCACCCCGAAGTGCAGAATCTGCTGAGCCGGGTCCGCGACCGGCGGGTCGTCACCTACGGCTTTTCGGCGCTCGCCGACCTGCGCGCCGACAATGTCGTGCCCGAGAACGGCGGCACCCGGTTCGATGCGGTCGTCCTCCAGCGCGACGGCTCGCGGCGGACGATCGAGGCGATCCAGCTGCCGATGCCGGGCCGCCACAACGTCCAGAACGCACTGGCCGCGATCGCCGTCGCGATCGAGCTCGGGATCGACGACGACAAGATCGTCGAGGGGTTCGAGCGGTTCGAGGGGGTCAAGCGCCGATTCACCCGCGTCGGCGAGGTCGGCGGAGCGGTGATCATCGACGATTACGCGCATCACCCGGTCGAGATCCGAGCGGTTCTGGCTGCGGCTCGCGAGAGCGCCCAGAGCTCGTCCGAAGACTCAGACGCCGCCGCCGGGGGGCGGGTGATCGCGGTCGTGCAACCGCACCGCTACACCCGGCTCGAGGCGCTGATGGACGACTTCCAGAGCGCCTTCAACGACGCCGACATCGTGCTCGTGGCGCCGGTCTATGCGGCCGGCGAGGAGCCGATCGACGGGGTCGATTCCGCCGCTCTTGTCGAGGGGCTTCGCGCCCGCGGGCACCGGATGGTCAAGCTCGTCGACAACGCGAAGGAGCTTGCCGAGTCGCTGCGCGACCTCGCCGCCGAGGGCGATCTCATCATCTGCATGGGCGCCGGCGACATCACCAAATGGGCGGCCAAGCTGGCCAACGGAATTCGCAAAGCGAGGTCGTCGAAATGAGCGATGTCGCCGAGATGCCGAAAGTCCGCGGCAGGCTGACCGAGGACGCGCCGCTGGCGCCGTTGGTGTGGTTCAAGAGCGGCGGTAGCGCCGAGTGGCTGTTCGAGCCGGCGGACGAGGAGGACCTCGCGGACTTCCTGCGCGGGCTCGATCCCGACGTGCCGGTGATGGCGCTGGGGCTGGGGTCGAACCTGATCGTCCGCGACGGCGGAGTGCCGGGAGTCGTGATCCGGCTCGGCAAGGCGTTCGCCAAGATAGAGCAATTGGACGACACTTTGCTGCGCTGCGGCGGCGGCGCGAGCGGAATCCTGGTCTCGTCGACCGCGCGCGACGCGGGCATCGCCGGCCTCGAGTTCCTACGCGGGATCCCCGGCACGGTCGGCGGCTTCGTTCGGATGAACGGCGGCGCCTACAGCCGCGAGGTCCAGGACATCCTCGTCTCGGCAACGCTCGCCTTGCGATCGGGCGAGGTCGAGGAATGGCCGCTCGAGAAGCTCGGTTACCGCTACCGGCACAGCCAAGTGCCCCAAGGCGCGGTGGTGGTCGGCGCGACCTTCCGCGGCAAGCGCGGCGTCCCGGCGAGGATCGGCGCCGAGATGGACCGAATCGCCGCGGCGCGCGAGGAAACCCAGCCGATCCGCAGCCGAACCGGCGGCTCGACCTTCAAGAATCCGCCCGGCCACAAGGCGTGGGCGCTGATCGACGCCGCCGGCTGCCGCGGAATGGCTATGGGTGGCGCCCAAGTCTCGGACAAGCATTGCAATTTCCTGCTCAACCTAGGAAGCGCGACGAGCTCCGACATCGAGGCGCTGGGCGAGGAGGTCCGGCGGCGGGTGCGGGCGAAGACCAACATCTCACTCGAGTGGGAAATCCAGCGGATCGGCAGCGAGTGAACGGCACCGTGAACAAGGACCTGCATGTCGTGGTGCTGATGGGCGGCTGGTCGTCCGAGCGCGAAGTGTCGCTGACCAGCGGCCGCGGAGTCGCGCAGGCGTTGCGGACGCGCGGCTGGTCCAACGTCACCGAGATCGACATGGACCGCAACGTCGCCCAGGTGCTGGCGGGCGTGCGCCCCGACGTCGTGTTCAACGCGCTGCACGGGACCCCCGGAGAGGATGGCACCGTCCAGGGCATGCTCGACCTGATGCAGATCCCCTACACCCACAGCGGGCTCGAGACGTCGGTGATCGCGATCGACAAGCAGCTGACGAAGAAGGTGCTGGTGCCGCACGGCATCCGAATGCCGGCCGGCAAGGTGGTGGAAAGCGAGAACCTGTTCACCGCGGACCCGATGGAACGGCCATATGTGCTGAAACCGGTCAACGAGGGCTCTTCGGTCGGGGTGGCAATCGTCACGCCCGAGGGCAATTATGGAAACCCCATCGGCCGCGACGTTGAAGGGCCGTGGCACGAGTTCGAGCACCTGCTTGCCGAGCCGTTCGTGCGCGGGCGGGAGCTGACCGTTGCGGTGCTCAACGATCAGCCGCTGGCCGTCACCGAATTGAAGCCGATGGCCGGCTTTTACGATTATGCGGCCAAATATACCGACGGGCTCACCGAGCATATCTGCCCGGCACAAGTCCCGGAGGACATCGCCAGCTCGATGCTCGACATGGCCGCCAGGGCGCATCGGTTGCTCGGCTGCAAGGGCGCGTCGCGGTCGGACTTCCGCTGGGACGACGAGGCGGGCGAGGCCGGCATCTATTTGCTCGAAATCAACACCCAGCCGGGAATGACCCCGCTGAGCCTGGTCCCCGAGCAGGCCAAGTATCGCGGCATAAGCTACGGCGAGCTGGTCGAGCGGTTGATCGCCGAAGCGCTCGAGGGCGTCCGCGAATGACCGCCGCGCACGTCCGCCGCGGCGCTCCGGCCCGCCCCAAGCAGCGCAAGGTGGCGCCCAAGCGCGCTGCCTCCAAGGCCAGCCAGGCACGCGTCACCCGGTTGGCCGGGCTCGCGTTCGCGGCGTTCCTGCTGGCGATGGGAGCGGTGGTGGTGATCGCGCTCGACATCCCGTCGAAGGCGGCGACCACGGCCGGGGCGGCGATCGGGCGCGCTGGTTTCACCGTCAGCGGCTACCGGATCGTCGGCCTCAACCGGATGAACCGGGCACTGGTCGACGCGGTGATCGTCGACGAGCTTCGCCAGGCGTCGGAAAGCGCCGGCGGCTCGAAACCCGCCCAGCCGCTGGTCGACGTCGCCGACATCCGCAACCGGCTGCTTCAGTTCGGCTGGGTCAAGGACGCTCGGGTGTCGCGGCGTCTGCCCGACACGCTGGTCATCGACATCGTCGAGCGGCGGCCCGAGGCGCTGTGGCAGGATAAGCAAAGGCTGGCGCTGATCGACGGCGAAGGCGTGGTGCTCGACCGGGTGCGGGTCGACCAGATGCCCGACCTGCCGCTGCTGATCGGGCCTGGAGCCAACGCCCGGGCGCGCGAGCTCGACCGGCTGATGGGTTCGGTGCCGACCCTCAAGCCCCAGCTCGCCTCGGCGACCTGGATCGGGCGGCGGCGCTGGGACCTCGCCTTCCAGAGCGGCGAGACGGTCGCTTTGCCCGAAGGCGAGGGCGCGGCTCGGAAGGCGCTGACCAAGTTCGCCAAGATCGACCGTTCGTCGGGCCTGCTCGGCCGCGGGCTGGTGCGGTTCGACCTGCGAGTCCCCGGCAAGATGACCGTCCGACTGCCGCGGGCGCCGGGCGAGGCGATCGCTCCCGAAGCCGCGGCCGAAGGATAATCCAAGCACTATGTCGTCGACCGCCGACACCAGGCTGATCGCCGCGCTCGACATCGGCTCGTCCAAGGTCAGCGCCTTGATCGTCACGTCCGACGACGACGGTCGGCTGCGCGTGCTCGGCACCGGCCAGCGCGAAAGCCGCGGGGTCAAGCGCGGCTACATCACCGACATGGAAGCGAGCGAGTTCGCGGTGCGCGAGGCGGTCGAGCTCGCCGAGCGCATGTCGGGCGTCACCATCGACGAAGTGTGGGCGAGCTACGGCGCCGGCGGGCTGGTCAGCGACGTCGCCAACGTCGAGGTCGAACTGGGCGGCCACCGGATCGAGCAGTCGGACATTCACCAGTTGCTCGCCGGCGGCCGCAATGCGCTCGACCGCGGCGGCCAGGTCGTGCTCCACGCCCACCCGGCGCTCTACACCATCGACGGGGTCGAGGGCGTCAAGCATCCAATCGGGCTGCACGCCGACCGGCTCGGGGTCGACATCCACGTCGTCGCCGCCGACCCGGCGCCGCTGCGCAACATCG
>JBPCQE010000178.1:0-4639 GCA_050998435.1 Sphingomicrobium sp.
TTTTCCTTCTGTGGTTGGTAGTCTTTCTCTTCCGTCGCCGTTCGGCTGGGGCAGAGTTTTCGCCTCCCTGCCCCCCCGCGATCGGTTTTCAAGTCGCTGTCCTTGGCGTCCTGCCGCTCGTCATGCGCCTCGGTGCGCAGATCGATCTGGTTCTCGTCGCCGTGGTTGCGGAAGAACAGCATCTTGCGGCCATCGGCGACGAGCACCAATGCCTGGTTGGGAAGGCCCATCATTGTCTCCTTGTCAGTGACAAGGCGAACGTCAGGGCCGGCCGTGTCGTTCCTTTATTCGTCGCTGCCCTCGGCTAGGTCGTCGCCAACGATCGCATCGTCGATCGGCGCGACCTCGTCGCCGGCCTCGACCTCGATGTCATCGTCGGTCTCCTCGATCTTGGCGAGGCTGACGACGCGCTCACCCTCGGCGACCCGGAAGATCGTCACTCCCTGGGTGTTGCGGCCCATCACCCGGATGTCGCCGACCGTGGTGCGGATCATCTTGGCCTGGTCGGTGACCAGCATGATCTGCTCGCCAAGCTTGGCGGGGAAGCTGGCGATGACGTTGCCGTTGCGCTCCGACGTGTCGATGTTGGTGATGCCCTGGCCGCCGCGGTTGGTGCGCCGGTATTCATAGGCCGAGCTGCGCTTGCCGTAGCCGTTTTCGGTGACGGTGAGGATGAACTGCTCCTTGTCGGCCAGCTCGGCGAGGCGCTCGGGCGGGAGCGAGCATTCAACGTCCTCGCGCTCGCGCCACGGCGGGCATTTGAGATAGGCCTCGCGCTCTTCCTGGGTGGTTCCGACCCGCCGCAGGATCGACATCGAGATCACCTCGTCGTCGCCGAGCAGCCGCACTCCGCGAACGCCCATCGAATCGCGCGACTGGAATTCGCGCACGTCGGTCGACTTGAAGCGGATCGCCTTGCCGTGGCGGGTGGAGAGGAAGACGTCGTCCTCCTCGGTCAGAAGCTCGACCCCGATCAGCCGGTCGTTGGCGTTCTCCTCCTCGCCCTCTTCGCTTTCGGTCTCGCCAAAGCGCATTGCCCGCTTGCCGGCGGTGCGGATGCTGGTGAACGCGTCCATGCTGTTGCGGCGAACGGTGCCGCGAGCGGTCGCGAACATGATGTGCAGGCCGCCCCATTCCGACTCATCCTCGGGCAGCGGCAGGACCGTCGAGATGATCTCGCCTTCGGCGAGCGGCAGCAGATTGACCATCGGCCGGCCCTTGGCGTTGGGACCACCCTCGGGCAGCCGCCACACCTTCATCCGGTAGACCTTGCCGGCCGACGAGAAGAACAGCACCGGATTGTGGGTCGAGGTGACGAACAAGTTGGTGACCGCATCCTCGTCCTTGGTCGCCATTCCCGAGCGGCCCTTGCCGCCGCGCTTCTGCTCGCGGAACACGGCCAGCGGGGTGCGCTTGATGTAGCCGGTCATGGTCACGGTCACGACCATGTCCTCATGCTCGATCAAATCCTCGTCTTCGATGCCGTCGGCGGCGGCGGCGAGCTCGCTCATCCGCGGCGTCGAGAATTCGGAATCGACCTCGTCGAATTCGGCGCGCATGACTTCGTAGAGACGGGCGCGGTTGGCGAGGATCTCGAGCAATTCGCCGATCGAGGCGGCCAGCGTCTCGAGCTCCTTGCCGATCTCGTCGCGGCCGAGCGCCGTCAGCCGGTGGAGTCGAAGCTCGAGGATCGCCTTGACCTGGGCTTCGGACAATCGGTAGTTTTTGCCGGCCTTCTTCGGCTCGACCGCCTCGACCAGCGCGATGTACGGGCGGATTTGGTCGCCCGGCCATTGGCGCTCGAGCAGCTTTTCGCGGGCCTGGGCGGGGCTCGCCGAACCGCGGATCAGCTTCACCACCTCGTCGAGGTTGGTGACCGCGACCACTAACCCCAGCAGGAGGTGGGCGCGCTCGCGGGCCCGAGCCAACTCGTGCTTCGAGCGCCGGGTGATAACTTCCTCGCGGAACTTGACGAAGCTCTCGATGAAATCGCGCAGGGTCAGCGTTTCCGGGCGGCCGCCGCGGATCGCCAGCATGTTCGCCGGGAAGGACGATTGGGCCGGCGTGTGGCGCCACAATTGGTTGAGCACCACCTCGGGAGTGGCGTCGCGCTTCAATTCGATGACGATCCGGACGCCCTCGCGGTTGGACTCGTCGCGGATGTCGCTGACGCCCTCGATGCGCTTGTCCTTGGCGGCTTCCGCGATCTTCTCGACCAGGCCGTTCTTGCCGACCTGGAAGGGGATTTCGGTGAGGACGATGGAGACGCGATCGCCGCGGCCTTCCTCGACCTTGTGGCGCGAGCGCTGCAGGATCGAGCCGCGGCCGGTGGTGTAGGCGCTGCGGATGCCGCTCAATCCGAGAATGAAGGCGCCGGTCGGGAAGTCGGGGCCCTTGACGTGCTCCATCAGCCCTTCGGAGCTGATCGCCGGATCCTCGATATAGGCGCGGCACGCGGCGAGCACCTCGCCCAGATTGTGCGGCGGGATGTTGGTCGCCATCCCGACCGCGATTCCACCGGCGCCGTTGACGAGGATGTTGGGAAAGCGCGCCGGAAGGACCTGCGGCTCGGTCTCGTTGGCGTCGTAATTGGGCTGGAAGTTGACGGTGTCCTTGTCGAGGTCGCCAAGGAGGAAATTGGCGACCCGGGCGAGCCGCGCCTCGGTGTAGCGCATCGCCGCCGCCGGATCGGGGTCCATCGATCCGAAATTGCCCTGGCCGTCGATCAGCGGCACCCGCATCGACCAGCTCTGGGTCATCCGCGCCAGCGCGTCGTAGATCGCGGTGTCGCCGTGCGGGTGGTATTTGCCGATGACGTCGCCGACGATCCGCGCCGACTTGCGGTAGCCGCGGTTGTAGGTGAAGCCGTTTTCGTGGGCCGAGTATAAGATCCGGCGGTGGACCGGCTTCAAGCCGTCGCGAACGTCGGGCAGAGCCCGGCTGACGATGACGCTCATCGCATAGTCGAGGTAGCTGGTCTTCATCTCCTCGACGATGGAGATGGGCGCGATATCCCGGTCGCCGCCGCTGGGCGGGCCCTCGTCGGGGCTGTCGCTGCGGTCCTCGACCGGCGGTTCGGTGGCCAAGTGCTGTCTATCCTGGGCTAGAGATTAATGTACAGGTTTGGATGCGCCGTTCGGGGCGCGCCCCCACCGTCCATCGACTAGCCGATCAGGATCGCGAGCGCCACCCCGCGCGCGTGCACGCGCAGGCACGCGCACGAAGCGCGATCGCTTGAGGCGAACGGCCCTTTGCGGTCGCGGCGGCCGGGATTATGGGCAAGATTAGCGAACAGGAGAATGTCGATGAACTTCAGGCCGACCATCGTCGCACTGGCGCTCGCCACGGCCGCTATTGGCGTCGCGCCCGCAAGCGCACAGTACGGGGCCCCGCCACCGCAGCAGCAGCAGCAGCAGATCCAGCCGCCGGCGCCGACCCAGGCGCCGCAGCGCACGCCCAATATCTCGAGGCGGGCGTCGAAGGCGCTCACTGAGCTCCAGGACGCGGTCAACGCCAGTGATGTCGCGACCATCACGGCCAAGCTCGCCGCCGCGCAGGCCGCCGCCCAGTCCAGCGACGAGAAATATTTCGTCGCCCAGCTGCAGCTCAAGGCGGCCGCGGCGGCGAAGAACCAGGCGGCCATGGCCGCCGCGGTCGAGGCGATGCTGGCATCGGGCGGAGTCGAGCAGTCCAATCGCGGGCCGCTCTACGTTGAGCTCGGCAATATCCATTTGCAGGCCAAGCAGCACGCGCAGGCCGCGGCCGCGCTCGAACGGGCGATCGGCCTCAACTCGAACAATGCCGAAGCGCTGGCCCTGCTCGGCGAGACCCGCAACGCGCAAGGGCGGTCCAATGAGGCGGTCGCGCTGCTCCAACGCGCGCTGAAGGCGAAGCTCGCCGGCGGCCAGAAGCCCGACGAAAGCTGGTACAAGCGCGCGATCGCGATCGCCTACCAGGCCCAGATGCCAAGCTCCATGGAGCTCAGCCGGCAGTGGGTCGCGGCCTATCCGTCGCCGGCCAGCTGGCGCGATGCGCTGAGGATCTACCGCAAGGTCGGCAAGCCGGACGAGGCGACGACCCTTGACACGCTGCGGCTCGCGCGGGCCGCCGGAGCGCTGGAAGGCGACGGCGACTTCCATGTCTACGCATTCGCCGCGTCCAACACGGCGGCGGTGGGCGAGGCGAGGGCGGTGATCGACGAGGCCATCGCGGCCAAGCACATCGATCCCGCCAAGCCGCTTTTCAAGGACATCATTGCCACTCTTCGAGCCGATCGGTCGATGAGCCGCGAAGCCTTGCCGGAACTGGCCAAGAACGCGCTGGCGGATCCGGCGGCGAGGCTCGCGGTCCGGACCGCCGATGCGCTTTACGGCTATGGCGAATATGCCAAGGCGGCCGAGCTATACCGGGCCACTCTGACCAAGACCGGCGCCGACTCCAGCCTGGTCAATCTCCATCTTGGAATGGCGCTCGCCCGGGCGGGCGACAAGGCCGGCGCGACCGCGGCCCTCAACGCGGTCACCGGACCGCGGGCCGAGCTAGCCAAATACTGGCTGATGTACGTTGCTACACGCACTTAGCAATCAAGCGTAAACGGCGTAAGTTATTGCTATTATGGCAGTATCTTGCGCGCTGGAGC
>JBPCQE010000187.1:0-21135 GCA_050998435.1 Sphingomicrobium sp.
GCAGCCGCCGCCGTCGCGCCAGGCCATGGTCCTGACCAGCTGCAGCGATTGCGACGAATCGTCGTCGGTGCCGAGGTCAAGCGGCGGGCAAGCGCCGCCGAAGCGTTCGCGATAGGCGCTATTGGCAATCAGCAGGGCGCCGTCGCCGTTGGTCAAAGCGGCGGGCTCGAGGCTGAGTGCGAGGGTCGAACCAATCACCGAGTAATCGGGCGAAAGGCTGAGGGTGCTCGCCGCCGGCACGGGAGCTTCGGAGCGCTTGTCCACAAGCTTGAGAACCGCCGCTCCGATGAGCCCGGCGACGACGAACGCCGCCGCGACCATCGGATAGCCGAGCAGCCAGGCGAGCAGCGCTCCGGTCAGCGCGGCCGCGGCGGTCAGCGCCGGGACCAGCCAGCGCGAGGCGCGGTCCAGCCGCGTCACATCGATCGAAGGCAGCTCCTGATGAAGCATTTACCAACGCCTCTCCCGGCACAGCGTGTTGGCGGCCGCGTCAGCCATGCTTCCTCAGCAGCCGGCCCTGCTCGCGCTTCCAGTCGCGCTCTTTCTCGGTCTCGCGCTTGTCGTGCATCTTCTTGCCGCGGGCGACCGCCAATTCGACCTTCGCGCGCCCGCTGCCGTTGAAATAAATCGACAGCGGCACGAGCGTCATCCCCTGGCGCGTTACCGCGCCTTGCAGCTTGGCGATCTCGCGGCCCTTGAGCAACAATTTCCTGGGACGGCGCGGATGGTGGTTGAGGCGGTTGCCGTGGCTGTACTCGGGAACATGACTGTTGATCAGCCACAGCTCATCGCCTTCGACGGCCGCGTAGCTTTCGGCGATCGAGCCTTCGCCGCCGCGCAGCGATTTCACCTCCGTGCCCGTAAGCTCGATGCCCGCTTCCAGCCGCTCCTCGACAAAATAGTCGTACCGGGCGCGCCGGTTCTCGGCGACGACCTTCTGCTTATCAAATGGTGGCGGCAGGGGCTTGGCCATCGCGCCCGGTCAGATGAGGCCGGCATGATCGAGCGCCGCATCCACCGCCCTGCGCGACATTTCCGACGGCTCGGTGAGCGGCAGGCGAACCTCGGTCGGGAAACCCGGGTGGACGCGGCTCAGCGCATATTTCGCCGGCCCCGGCGAGGCGTCGGTGAACAAGGCGGCGTGCAGCGGATAGAGCCGGTCGTGGAGCGCCAGCGCGTCATCCCAGCGACCCTCGCGCGTTGCCGCCTGGAAATCGGCGCACTGCCTGGGCGCGACGTTGGCGGTGACCGAGATGCACCCGACCCCGCCCATCGCGTTGAAGCCCAGCGCCATGTCGTCGTTGCCGGAGAGCTGGCAGAAATGTTCGCCGCACGCGAGGCGCTGGGCGGAAACCCGGCCAAGATTACCGGTCGCGTCCTTGACCCCGACGACGGTCGGCAGCCTGGCAACCTCGGCCAGCGTCTCGACCGCGATGTCGGCGACGGTTCGCGACGGCACGTTGTAGACGATGATCGGCAGGTCCGAGGCCCCGGCCAGCGCGTGGAAATGGGCGGCGATGCCGGCCTGACTCGGCTTGTTGTAATAGGGCACGACGACCAGCGCGGCGTCGGCGCCGGCGGCCCTGGCGACCGCCATCCGCTCGATCGACACGGCGGTCGAATAGCTTCCACAGCCGGCGATCACCGGCACCCGCCCCCTCGCCACCTCGACCGCCAGCTCGATCACCCGGCGGTGCTCGTCGTCGGTCAGAGTCGCGACTTCGCCGGTGGTCCCGCACGGTACAAGAGCGGTGCTTCCTTCATTAATTTGCCAGTCAATTAACGCGCACAATGTGTCTTCCGCGACACTCGCGCGAACAAAAGGGGTCACGAGCGCCGGTATGGACCCGAAAAACATGAACTTAAGTCCTCCAGGAGGATTCCGATTTACGTGGGGTCTGCTACGTTCAGCGACTGATAAGGACGGCGACTGCATGATGTCCAGCATGAGACGAGCCGCTTTTCTTCTTCCGCTGCTGGCGATGGCCGCGTCGAGCACGGCGCAAGTGCCGCTGCAGCAAACCTATCGGCCGGCCTTCCGGCCCGCTCCCGCGGCCAGCAGCGATGTCAGCTGGGCGATCGCCGATTGGCGCCGGTTGCGGCAGGCCAGCGGCTATAGCTTCGGCGAATATGCGCGCTTCGTGAACGCCAACCCCGGCTGGCCGGGCGAAGCGACCATGCGCCGCAACGCCGAGCGCGCGATGCGGCCCGGCGAGAATGCAGCGAGCGTGCTGACCTTCTTTGCAAGCACTCAACCAACCAGCGGCAACGGCTTTGCAGCGCTCGCCGACGCACTGCTTGCCAACGGTCGGCAGGCCGAAGCCCTGGCCGCCGCCCGCGAGGCCTGGGCTTCCGCCGACCTCGGCGCCACCTACGAACCGGTTGTCCACGCACGTTACGGGGCACACCTCACCCGCTCGGACCATGATCGCCGAGTCGATGCGCTGCTGTTCGACAAGAAGGCCAGCGACGCACACCGGTTTCTCGGCTTCGTCAGCCCGCATCGCGCCGCCTCGTTCGGCGCCCGGATCGCCATGCAGTCGAGGATGCCGGACGCGGAGCGACGGTACCAGCCGCTGATGACGACCGTGACCAGCGACGCCGGCCTGATGATGGATCGCGCCCGTTTCCTTCGCGACAGCGGCCTGGAAGTTGCGGCGCGCCAACTGTTCGCCCGGCCGCACAATTTCACCCATCGCCCGGCCGACCCGCAGCGCCTCTACGAGATGATGCTCCTGCTGGCGCAGGGCGCCGCGTCCCAGGGGCAATGGCAGTCCGCTTTCGACATCGCCCGGCAGGTCGACGACGCGTTCCCCGCCGGCACCGACATCAGTTTAAAGCCGCTCGGCATCCGCGACGATTATACCTCGCTCACCTGGCTCGCCGGAACCGCCGCGCTGGATGCGCTGCGGCAGCCCACGCAAGCGGTCGGACTGTTCCAGCGCTACGCGACCGGCGGGCGCTCGCTGCAGGTCGAATCGAAGGGCATGTACTGGGCGGGTCGCGCCGCGCTGGCGGCCGGGCGGGCGACCGAAGCCGCCGCTTACTTCCACCGCGCCGCCGCTTTCCCGGAACTGTTCTACGGCCAGCTGGCGCTCGAGCGGATCGGCCGCTCGGTGCCGGCGCCGCCATCGTCCGCGCCGGTCGTCACCGATGCCCAGCGCATCGCGTTCAGCGGCAACCGCCTGGTGCGCGCGGCCCGGTTGCTCGGGCAGCAGGGATACCGCTCGGAGCAGACGCTGTTCGTCCGGGCGCTCGCCGAATCGCTCCAGAACGACACCGAGCGGGCGCTGGCGATCGAGTTCGGCCAGCAGATCGGTCGTCAGGATGTCCCGGTGTGGGTGTCGAGAGCCGCCCGAACCAAGGGCTCGGCCTTTTACGTCCGACAGGCCTATCCGACGCTGGCCGGCGCGCCGTCGGGACGGCTGTGGTCGCTGACCCACGGAATCACCCGACAGGAAAGCTCGTTCGACCGAAGCGCGGTCAGCCACGCCGGAGCGCGCGGATTGATGCAGCTGATGCCCGGCACGGCGCGCGAGCAGGCCGGAAAGATGGGCTACGGCTACGACTACGGCCGGTTGACCGGCGACCCGGCCTACAACGTGATGCTCGGCTCGGCCTATTTCGCCCGACTGCTCAACACCTGGGACGGCAACGTCCCGCTGGCGGTGGCGAGCTATAACGCCGGCGCTGGCAACGTCCGCAAATGGGTGCGGAACAACGGTGATCCACGCCAGACCGACGTTCTGCGCTGGATCGAACGGATCCCGTTCACCGAGACCAAGGGCTACGTCCAGCGGGTGATCGAGAACAGCGTCGTCTATGATTCGATGCAGCCGGCGCACAGTCCGCAGTCGGCGATGCCCGTGTCGCGCTATTTGGGAAAGAACCGCCCGGGCTGATATCCGGCGTGGATGGCCGACTCCCCGCGTTTCATCACTCCGCAAGGGTTCGCGCGCCTGCGCGCCGAATATGACGAATTGTTCGGCGTCGAGCGGCCAAAGATCGTCGAGATCGTGTCCTGGGCCGCATCGCTCGGCGACCGGTCCGAAAATGCCGACTATCTCTATGGCAAGAAGCGCCTGCGCGAGATCGACCGCCGGCTGGCGTATCTGGCGCGGGTGATGAAAGCGGCGAAGGTCGTCGATCCGGCAAGTCAAGCGGCGACCGGCGAGGTGCGGTTTGGGGCGACCGTCGAGCTGGCAGACGAGGGTGACAAGCGGCGCATCCTTGCCATCGTCGGCGACGACGAAGCCGACGCGACCGAAGGGCGGATCGGCTGGAGTTCCCCCATCTCGCGCGCATTGATCGGAGCCAAGGCCGGCGACGAACGCGTCGTGCGGCTTCCCGCCGGCGAGAAGAGCTACGAAATCCTCTCGATTCGCTATCCGAAGGCCTAGCTTTCGACGACCTTGATCGACAGCTCCTTGAGCTGCTTGTCCGCCACCGGCGCCGGGGCGTTCATCATCAGATCCTCGGCCTTCTGGTTCATCGGGAACAGCACCACCTCGCGGATGTTGGGCTCGCCGGCGAGCAGCATGACGATGCGGTCGATGCCGGGCGCCGAGCCGCCGTGCGGCGGGGCGCCGTACTTGAACGCGTTGATCATGCCCGCGAAGTCGCGGTCGACCTCGTCGCGCGAGTAGCCGGCGATCTCGAACGCCTTGTACATTATGTCCGGGCGATGGTTGCGGATCGCGCCCGAGCTCAACTCCACCCCATTGCAGACGATGTCATATTGCCAAGCGAGAATGTCGAGCGGGTCCTTCGTCTCGAGCGCCTCGAGCTCGCCCTGCGGCATCGAGAACGGGTTGTGCGAGAAATCGATCTTCTTCTGGTCGTCGTTGAACTCGAACATCGGGAAATCGACGATCCAGCAGAAGCGGAACGAGTCCTTTTCAATGAGGTCGAGCTGCTCGGCGACGCGGGTCCGGGCAAGCCCGGCGAGCCGCGCGGCGTCCGCTTCCTTGCCGGCGGCGAAGAACAGGCCGTCATCGGGGCCTAGCCCCATCGCCTCGGCGAGCGCGTCCATGCCCTCGGTGCCGTGGTTCTTGGCGATCGGGCCGCCCCACTCGCCGGCCTTACGAGTCGCGTACCCGAGCCCGGCAAAGCCCTCGCCCCGCGCCCACTCGTTCATGTCGTCGAAAAACTTGCGGCTGAGGCCGGCGGTATTGGGGGCCGCGACCGCCCGCACCACCCCGCCGCTCTCGACGATCTTGGCGAACAGCCCGAAGCCCGAGCCGCGGAAGCGCTCTGCGAGGTCGTGGACCAGCAACGGGTTGCGCAGGTCGGGCTTGTCGGTGCCGTACTTCAGCATCGCCTCGCGGTACGGGATTCGCTGGAACTCGCCGGCGGAGGTCACCGACTTGCCGTCGGCGAACTCCTCGAACAGCCCGGCGAGCACCGGCTCCAGCGCCGCGAAGACATCGTCCTGCGTGACGAAGTTCATTTCGAAGTCGAGCTGGTAGAATTCGCCGGGGCTTCGGTCGGCGCGCGCGTCCTCGTCGCGAAAGCAGGGCGCGATCTGGAAATAGCGGTCGAAGCCGGCGACCATGATCAATTGCTTGAACATCTGCGGCGCCTGCGGAAGCGCGTAGAATTTGCCCGGATGGACCCGGCTCGGGACGAGGTAATCGCGCGCGCCTTCGGGGCTCGAGGCGGTCAGGATGGGCGTCTGGAACTCGGTGAAGCCCTGGTCGATCATCCGCCGCCGGATCGAGGCGATGACCGCCGAGCGCAGCATGATGTTGTCGTGGATGCGCTCGCGGCGAAGGTCGAGGTAGCGGTACTTGAGGCGGATATCCTCGGGATAATCGGCCTCGCCGGCGACCGGCATCGGCAGCTCGGCGGCCGATGACTGGACGATGACCTCGCCGGCGATGACTTCGATGTCGCCAGTGTCGAGTTTGGCGTTCACCGCTCCGCCCTCGCGGGCAACCACTTCCCCGCTGACGGTGACGACCGATTCTACCCGCAGCGAGTCGAGAATGCGCAGTGCCTCGCTGCTGGCGCGAGCGACAATCTGGGTCAGCCCGTAATGATCACGAAGATCGACGAACAGCACCCCGCCATGATCGCGCTTGCGGTGAATCCAGCCGGACAGCCGAACGGTCGAGCCGACATCGGCGGAGCGAAGCTCGGCGCAGCTATGGGTTCGGTAGGCGTGCATGGTCGGCTGGAGCCCGCTTGACTGTCGCAAGTAAGGAAAAATCGAGCGCCGCGCTTCGCCCTTCACTCGGCGCTTTGTCAACCCGCGGGCGGGCGCTATTGCCGATGAGACTCATGCATATTCACCCGCTCATTACCAAGACCGACGAACTGTCCAGCTTGGTCGACCGGCTATCGCAGCATCCGTTCATCGCCGTCGACACCGAGTTCATGCGCGAGAACACCTATTGGCCGATCCTGTGCCTGCTGCAGGTCGCGAGCAGCGACGAAGCGGCGGCGATCGATCCCCAGGCCGATCTCGATTTGTCGCCGATTCTCGAGCTGATGGTCGAGAACAAGGAAGTTCTGAAGGTCTTCCACGCCGGCGGGCAGGATCTCGAGATCGTCCACAATCTGACCGGCAAGGTGCCCAGCCCTTTGTTCGACACCCAGATCGCGGCGATGGCGCTCGGCCACGGCGAGCAGGTCGGCTACTCGAACCTCATTGAATCGCTGCTCGGCCACAGCCTCGACAAGGGCGCCCGCTTCACCGACTGGAGCCGCCGCCCGCTCGACAAGCGCCAGATCGACTATGCGATCGCCGACGTCACCCATCTCGCGACGATTTTCCCGCGGATGGTCGACCGGCTGCGCAAGAACGGCCGCGGCGCCTGGCTCGACGAGGAGATGGAGCGGCTCGCCGACCCGTCGAGCTTCGCGTTCGATGCCCAGGACGCGTGGAAGCGCCTCAAGCTGCCGAGCCGCAACCCGGCGGTGCTCGGCCGGCTGAAGGCGCTGGCGGCGTGGCGCGAAAATGAAGCGCGCGGCAAGAATCTGCCTCGAGGGCGCATCGTCAAGGACGACACTTTGGGCGAGCTCGCGACCCATCCGCCCAAGAAGCAGGAAGAGCTCGGCCAGGTCCGCGGCTTGTCCTCGGGCTGGCGGTCGAACGACATCGGCGCCCGGCTGATGGTCGCGCTCGCTTCGGCCAAGCCGCTCGAGCCGAACGAGCTGCCCGACCGCGAGCCGCGGCGGCCGGGGCTGACCAAGGAGGGCGCTTTGGTCAGCGACCTTCTGAAGCTGCTGCTCAAGATCCGCGCCAAGGAGGCCGGAGTGGCGCCGCGGCTGATCGCTCGCGCCGACGAGCTGGAGGCGCTCGCGGCCGGGGTGCGGAACGGCCTCAATATCCTGTCGGGCTGGCGATTCGAGGAATTCGGCCGCGACGCCGTCAATTTGGTCGAGGGCCGGATCGGCTTCGCGATCGAGCACGGCAAGCTCAAGTTAAGCCGGATGGTGCAAGAACCGGTCGATGCGTAGCGCGATTTGCCTGTTTGCGATGGTCCTGCCGGCGGCCGTCGCGGCTAGCCCGGTGGAAATTCCAATCCGGGGCCAAACACCCGGCTTCACCTGCCGCAGTCAGGGCCTGGCCCGGTTCGTCGGCCGTTCGGCGACTCCCAAGCTGGCCACCGAGCTGCGCCGCGCGTCGGGCGCCAAGACTGTCCGCTGGGTGCGGCCCAAATCGATGATCACCATGGATTATCGCGACGACCGGCTGACGGTCCGGGTCAGCGCCCGCAACCGGGTGATCGCCGCCAGCTGCGGCTGATCATTCCCTCGAAATCAGGTTCGACTCGCCCAGCGCCCGGCGGATCGTCGGCAAGGTCAGCCTCGCCCGCTCTGCGATCGCGAATCGGTCGACCGCCTCGACCGCCCGCTCGGCCGACCAATAATCGCGCTCGAGCCGCTCGACCATAAAGCGCAGCGCTTCGCCGGGCACGTGCAGCCCGCGGTCGGCGAACAACAGCTCGATCAGCCGGGCGAACAGGAAATCGTCGGGCAGTCCGATAGCGGCGACCGGGGTCACCGCGAGCCGGGTGCGCAGGTCGGGAAGCCGCGGCTGCCATTGCGGTGGCAGGGCATCGGCGATCATGACCAGCGGACGGCCGCTGTCCTGGGCGTCGTTCCACGCATGGAACAGGACTTCCTCGTCGCCGCGCTCGGCGCCATCGAACAACCGGCCCCCGACCCGCTCGACGAAGCTGCGGGCGAGCAGGGTTCGGCCGGAGCGGCGCGGTCCGGTGAGGATGGCCGCCTTGACCGGCCACATGCTCCACTTGCGGAAATGGTCGAACGCCTCGCGGTTGGCCTCGGACAGGATCAGCCGCGTGTTGCCGGCACTCGGTGGCCAGTCGAGCGGCAGCGCGATCTGGTCGGGGCCGCTTTTCATTGCGTGTTGGTCGCCGGCTGCGGCGGCGGCTGAGGCTGCGGCTGCGGCTGTGGAACCGGAGGCGGCGGAGGGACCGGCGGTGGGGCCCCCGCCCCTCCCGATATGCGGACGATCGTGCCGCCGTAAGCGGCCGACCAGCCGCGCCCCATCAGCGCCGCCGCCAGCTGCGCGCCCGAGCCGCGATAGCTGACCAGGATATAGCTGATCCCCGTCGGGTTGATGCTTTGCGGAGTGACCTGTTCGATGCCCGGCAGCGTCCGCAAATGCGCCATCGCGAAATTGTACGTGTTCACGTTATTGGCTACGATCTGGACCTGATAGGCGAGACCCTGCTGGACCTTCGGGGGCGGCGCTTCCTCCTCCTCTTCGAGCTCGGGCAGCGGCGGCGGCTCCGGGATGTCGAGCGAAGGATCGCGCTCGAGCCGGCCGGCCTCGAACGCGGCGATGAACAGCTCGTCCATCCGCCGAACGCCCTCGTTCATCATCGCCGGGATCGCCTCGCTGTTGGCGGCGCTCAGGCTGAAGCCGCCGATGATCTCATTGTCGGGCCCGTGGCGGGCGATGAACCGGGCCCGCGCCGGTCCGCCGGGATAGAGGCGCTGGAGCTGGACCTGCGCGACCAATATGTCGGCGGCGCCGTAAAGGTCGACGATGTTGCGCCACCAGCCGCGTCCCGGGCGATCGGTTTGAGCCGCGTTGACCAGCAACGAGTCGACGTTCATCCCGCTGACCCGGACATAATCGATCGTGCTCTGCGAGGTCCGGAACTGGGCCCAGGCGCGCTGCCACGAATTGCGCAGCTCGACGGTCGTCGCGGCGCCGCCGCTGACCGTGATCGGGATCAGGAGCATCGGCGGAGACTGCCGCCGCTCGCCGCCGACCCCGAGCATTGCGCCGGAGCGGGCTCGGTCGAACAGGATTCCGAGGTCGGCGATGTAGCGGTTGGGGCCGATCTGCTCGCGCTCGACGGTGATCGAGCTGACCAGCCCGTCGAGGGTCGAATCCGGGAGCGAGGGCGCTTCGCCGATCGGGCGGCCGTGGGTTTTCGCCCACAGCGCCCGGAAGCCCTGGCGCTGGGCCAGGCGCCAGCCGCCATAGCGGGCGCTGGCCGCATCCTTGCCGCCGACGTCGACATGGATGCCGGTGATCTCGAGGGTGCCCGAGCTGTCGATCGGCAGGATTCCGCGCTCGCCGCTCTCGAGCTGCGCGTACAGCGCCCCCGAACCCGTGGCGAGGGCGGCGAACAGCAGCAGTGCGAGTAGGAACGGCCGGCGGAGCATTGCTGCGGCTTTTGGCGACAACGGCGTGGAAATCCAAGCGGCTTGTCTCTAGGGGCGTGCACCGTGACCCGAAAGCCTCTGACCTATGCCGACGCAGGGGTGTCGATCGCCGCCGGAAACGCGCTCGTCAAGGCGATCGGGCCGCTCGCTCGGTCGACGGCGCGGCCGGGCGCGGATGCGGAACTGGGCGGGTTCGGCGGCCTGTTCGATCTCAAGGCCGCAGGCTACCGGGACCCGCTGCTGGTCGCGGCCAACGACGGCGTTGGAACCAAGCTCAAGCTGGCGATCGAACTCGGGCGGCACGACGGAGTCGGCGTCGACCTGGTCGCGATGTGCGCCAACGACCTCATCGTCCAGGGCGCCGAGCCCCTGTTCTTCCTCGACTATTTCGCGACCGGTAAACTGGACGGCGAGGTCGCGGCGGCGGTCGTTGCGTCGATCGCCGAGGGCTGCCGGCAGGCGGGCTGTGCGCTGATCGGCGGCGAAACCGCCGAAATGCCGGGCATGTACGCCAACGGCGACTACGACCTCGCCGGTTTCTGCGTCGGAGCGGTCGAGCGGTCGGCGGTGCTGACCGGAAGCGGAATCGCTCCGGGGCATGTGATCCTCGGCCTGGCGAGCTCGGGCGTTCACAGCAACGGCTTCTCGCTGGTTCGCCGAATCATCGCCGAGCGGGAATGGGACCTCAACCAATCGCTGCCGAGCGGGCAGACCTTGGGCGAAGCGCTGCTCGAGCCCACTCGGATTTATGTTCAATCGGTGCTGCCGGTCATCAGATCGGGTGGGATCGACGGCATTGCGCACATCACCGGCGGCGGACTTCTCGAGAATATTCCGAGGGTTCTGCCGAAAGACTGCCACGCCGTGGTAGAAGCCGGCCAATGGCCGCTGCCGCGGATTTTCGCCCTCCTGCAGGAAGGCGGCGAGGTCGCGGCCGCGGAAATGGCGCGAACCTTCAACTGCGGCATCGGAATGTTTGCGATCGTCGCCGAGGCGGCGGCTGAAGCACTGGCACGGAACCTGGAGCAGGCAGGCGAGACCGTCCACCGAATCGGCCGGATCGCCACCGGCAAGCGCGGCTGCACGGTCCGCGGCCCGGCCGGGGGCTGGGGCTCGGACGAGGACTGGACCGCGACTTTTCATGGCTGACCGGCCTACCGGCGACCAGCGGCGCGTCGCCATCCTGATCTCGGGCCGCGGAAGCAACATGCGGGCGCTGATCGAGCAGTCGAACGGCTATGAGGTCGTGCTCGTCGCCTCGAACAAGCCGCAGGCGCCAGGCCTAGACTATGCGCGGAGCGCCGGAATCCCGACCTGGACTTGGGACAGCAAAAGCGTACCGCGCGAGGAGCTGGATGCGGCGCTCGACCGAGCGCTGCGCGATCACCACATCGGCACCATCGCGCTGGCCGGCTACATGCGCCTGCTGTCGGGCGGTTTTGTCGAGCAATGGCGCGGGCGAATGCTCAACATCCACC
Source organism: Sphingomicrobium sp. (assembly GCA_050998435.1). Classification (GTDB taxonomy): domain Bacteria; phylum Pseudomonadota; class Alphaproteobacteria; order Sphingomonadales; family Sphingomonadaceae; genus Sphingomicrobium. The sequence continues at coordinate 11,133 of JBPCQE010000187.1, forward strand.
CGTCGCTGCTGCCCAAATTTCCGGGCCTCGACACGCATGCCCGCGCCATCGCCGCCGGCGACGCGCTCGCCGGCTGCTCAGTCCACGTCGTCACCGAAGAAGTGGACGCCGGCGAGGTGCTCGGCCAGATCGAAGTGCCGATCGAGCCCGGCGACGACCCCCGGGCGCTCGAACAGCGCGTGCTCGAAGCCGAGCATCGATTGTACCCGCAAGTGCTTCGGGAGTTCGTCCGGCGATGAACGAGGAAGCTTTCGACCGGGTCCGCTCGGCGGCGCTCAGCCTGCCGGAGACCGAGGAGCGACTGTCGCACGGCCAACCGACCTTCTTCGTCGCCGGCAAACAGTTCGCTCAGGGCCGCGACAATCATCACGGCGACGGCAGGACGGTGGTCTGCGTCCGCACCGGCGGGCTCGACGAGCAGGCGATGCTGATCGAATCCGACCCGGCGACCTACTCGCGCCCCGCCTATCTCGGCCCGTCGGGCTGGGTGTCGGTCAACCTTGCCGGCGAAAGTGTTGACTGGGACCATGTCGCCGACCGGATCGCGATGAGCTGGGAAATCGCCGCCCCGCGGCGACTGCTCGAGGCCGGCGGCCGCTGAGGCTCAGCCGACGATCTCGTCGGGCTTGAAGAAGAAGGCGATCTCGACCTGGGCGCTTTCCGGGCTGTCGGAGCCGTGGACCGAATTGGCCTCGATCGATTCGGCGTAGGACTTGCGGATCGTGCCCTCGGCGGCGTCGGCCGGGTTGGTGGCGCCCATCACTTCGCGGTTGCGGGCGACCGCATTGTCGCCTTCGAGCACCTGCACCACCACCGGCCCGGAGGTCATGAAGGTACACAGGTCGTTGAAGAAGGACCGCTCGCGGTGGACCGCGTAGAAGCCTTCGGCCTGGTCGCGGGTCATCCGGATTCGCCGCGACGCGACGACTCGAAGGCCCGAATCTTCGAGCATCCTGGTGACCGCGCCGGTGAGGTTGCGCCGAGTGGCGTCGGGCTTGATAATTGAAAAGGTGCGTTCGGTCGCCATCGCGAGCCGTCTCCTGGATTGAGGGAGGTGGATTTGCCGGGCCGCGCCTAGCCGCGCCGACCGATCGCGGCAAGACTTAGGTCCCTCAAGGTGTCAGCCTTTTTCGACCCAGCGACCGCTGTCGTCCTGGGCCCAGAAGTGGCGTTCGACCCCTTCCCGGCCGGCCAGCAATTTCCACGCCAGCCGGGCGCCTTCCAGCGCATCTGTGTCGAACAGATAGAAAGCGCGGTCGTAGCTCAACGCCGCCTCGCGCCACTGGCCGTCGGCGATCAGCATGTTGCGAGCGAGGTTCGGCGCATCGGGGCTGGTCGACAGCAGAATCGGCTGGCGGGCGTCGTCGGCGCCGCCGGCCAAAGCGTGCGGAACAAAGCTCGCCATGCCCTGGTCCCAAAGCATTCGATCCAGCCGGGCAAGTAGGGTCTCGTCCTCCGCGACGATCAGAAGCCGAGCGTCCTGCGCGAGCAATTTTTCGGCGATGCTGGCGATCACCTGCTCGAACGGAGTCCGGCCGAGCTGGTAGAAATCGACCTGCATCGAAGGTTGCGGTCAGCCCTCGGCGGTGTCGGCGACGAACTGGTCGATCAGCCGCACTCCGTAGCCGGTCGCGCCCTTGTCGAAGGTGGCGCCGGCCTTGTCCGACCAGGCCATTCCGGCGATGTCGAGATGCGCCCAGCGCACTCCGTCGTCGATGAACCGGTGGATGAACTCGGCGGCGGTGATCGCGCCGCCCTCGCGCGGGCCGACGTTCTTCATGTCGGCGATCGGCGAATCGATCAGCCGGTCGAAGCTCTCGTCGAGCGGCATTCGCCATAGCCGGTCGCCCGACGCCTGCGCGGCGGCGAGAAGCTGGCCCGCGAGCCGGTCGTCGGGCGTGAACAGGCCGCCGAACTCGTGGCCGAGGCTGAGCACGATCGCGCCGGTCAGTGTCGCGAGGTCGACCAGGATTTCCGGCTTGAAGGTGCGCTGGGTGTAGGCGATCGCGTCGGCCAGCACGAGGCGGCCCTCGGCGTCAGTGTTGATCACCTCGACCGTCTGGCCGGACATGGTGGTGACGACGTCGCCGGGCCGCTGGGCGTTTCCGGACGGCATGTTCTCGACCATCCCGCAAACGCCGACGACATTGGCTTTGGCCTTGCGCATCGCGAGCGCCTTGAAGGCGCCCGCAACCGCCGCGGCACCGCCCATGTCCCACTTCATCGCTTCCATGCCCTGGGCGGGCTTGATCGAAATTCCGCCGGTGTCGAAGGTCACGCCCTTGCCGACGAACGCAACTGGCGGAGCGCCCTTCTTGCCGCCGTTCCAGCGCAGCACCAGCAGCCGGGCGTCGCGCACCGACCCCTGGGCGACTCCGAGCAGGGCCCCCATCCCGAGCTTTTTCATCGCCGCTCCGTCGAGCACCTCGATCTCGACGCCGAGGTCGGCAAGGTGGCGGACGCGCTCGACGAAGCTTTCGGGATAGACGATGTTGGCCGGCTCGGTGACCAGCTCGCGGGTCAGCTTGACGCCTTCGAGCACCGGCTGCCAGCGCTGCTCCCAGCGCCGCTGCGCGTCGGCGCCGCCGCCGACGATGGTGATTTCAGCGAGCGTCGGCTTCTGCTTGTCCTTGAGGCGAGTCCGGTAGCGGTCGTGGCGCCAACCGCGAAGCGACGCCCCGAGCGCGACTTTCGCCGCCGCGTCGGCGTCGTAGCCGAGGCCGGAAAGATCGATGACGGCGTGCTTTTCCCCCGATGTCAGGAGCCGTACGACGACCGTCCCGCCGAGCTTTTCGGCGGCATCCGCTGGCGCGCAGCTCTTGCCGGTGCCGACGACCAGCAGCCGCCGAACGCCGCCTTTCGCGGGCAGGAATTGCTCGGCCGCCGTCGATGCTTCGCCCTCGAACCGCTGGCGGGTCAGCGCAGCCTCGACCCCGTCGCGGTCGTCGCCCAGCCGCTCGAGCGGTTCCCGGTCCTTGCCGGCGACCGGTACCACCAGCGCAAAATCACCGGCGGGAAGGCGGTCCGCGAAACGAATCTGCATTGTAGGTCGATTCCTGGAAGGAGATGGGTTGGGACCGGCTTTAGGGCGCGTCCGCCCAAAGGCAAAGCGGGGCGAGGCGAAGCCGGTCGTCCGCCATTCGGATTGTCGCGCGCGGCGCGAGGTGCGATAGCGGCGTCAGGCAAAGCCAAATGAGCGGCGGGGACAGGTTTGCGTAGACGATTGGTCTGGTGGTCGGCGCTGCCGATGATGCTCGGGGTGCCGGCAGCCGCCCTCGCCCAGCCCGCCGAGCCCGATCCCGCGTCCAAACTCGCTGAATCGGGCGCCGAATCGGGCGACGCCGTCAGCTTCAGCGCTGAGCAGGTCAGCTACGACACCTCCAGCGATCTCGTCACTGCGGCCGGCGCCGTGCGCATGTCGCGCGAAGGCAATTATCTCGCCGCCGACCGGGTGACCTGGGACCGACTGACCGGCGAAGTCCGAGCCGAGGGCAATGTCGTCGTCGTCAATCCCGAAGGCGACAAGCTGGTCGGCGACAGCATCGTCCTCACCGACAGCCTGCGCGACGGAAGCATCGAGAACCTGCTGGTCGTCCTCGAAAGCGGCGGCCGGATCGCCGCCGCTCGAGGCACCCGCACCGGCGACGTCACCGCGCTCGACAATGCGATCTATTCCCCGGGCCCGGTAACCACCGCCGGCGGCTGCCCGCGCAACCCGAGCTGGTCGATCACCGCGGCCCAGGTCATCCACGACCCGGCGCGGAGCCAGGTCCGCTTCCGCGGCGGGCGGCTGCGGCTATTTGGAGTGACCCTGCCGCTGCTGCCGATCTTCAGCATCGGCACCGCGGCCCAGGGCGGCGGGGTGAGCGGCTGGCTGGTGCCGGACATCAGCGTGTCGTCGCGCAACGGGCTGGAGCTGGCGTTCCCATACTACAAGCGCTTCGCGCCCAATCGCGACCTCACTTTGACTCCGCATCTGTACACCAAAAGCGGGCCGGCGCTCGAGGCCCGCTATCGTCATCTCGACCGCATCGGAGCGTTCCAGGTCGGCGCGTTCGGAACCTACAGCCGAATCGCCGACCCCGACCCGGACGACCCGACACCCGACGCAAGACGCGGCTTCCGCGCTTATTTCGAGGGCAACGGCAAGGCCCAGTTCAATCCCTTGTGGAGCCTGACCGGATCGTTCCGGGTGGCGAGCGACAAGACCGTCACCCAGCGCTACGACATCAGCCGCGACGACCGGCTGCGCAGCTTCCTGAATGCCGAGCGGATCACGCCCGATAGCTACATCAGCATCGCTGGCTGGGCATTCCAGGGCCTGCGCGTCGACGACGTCCAGCGGCGGATTCCGATCGCCTTGCCGGCGATCGATGCGCGATTCCGCATCGATCCGCCGATTGTCGGCGGCACCATCGAGCTCCAGGCCAACAGCCTGTCGATTCTCCGGATCGACGGCCAGGACACCCAGCGCGCGTTCGTCAGCGGCCGCTGGGACTTTCGACGGCTGACCAACTTCGGCCAGCAATTGCTATTCACCGGCTTCGCTCGCGGCGACCTCTACCACACGGTCGAATCGGGCAGCACCGAAGTGCCGATCTACCGCGGCACCGAGGGCTGGCACACGCGCGGCATCGCCGCGCTGGCCGCCGAGGTCCAATGGCCGTTCGTCGGGCCAGCATTCGGCGGCTTCCAGCGGCTGGTGCCGAGAGTCCAGCTGGTGCTGACTCCGCCGACCCCCAACCTCTCGATTCCCAACGAGGACGCGCGGGCGGTCGACCTCGAGGACAGCAATCTGTTCGCTCTCAACCACTTCCCCGGCCACGACCGCTGGGAGGACGCCTCGCGCGTCACCTACGGCCTCGACTGGGCGCTCGACCGGCCGAACCTGTCGATCTCGACGACCGTCGGCCAAAGCTACCGTATCCGCCGCCGTCCGGCGATCTTCCCTGAAGGCACCGGCCTGTCCGACCGCTTCTCCGACCTCGTCGGCCGAACGCGGGTCCGCTACGGCCGACTGATCGACCTCACCCACCGATTCCGAGTCGACAAGGGCAATCTCGCCGTCCGCCGGAACGAGCTCGACCTCACCGTCGGCACCGAGGAGACCTACGCCCAGATCGGCTATCTGCGCCTCAATCGCGACATCAGCGCCGACATCGAGGACCTCCACGACAAGGAGGAGCTGCGCTTTGCCGGGCGGGTGAAGTTCGCGCGCTACTGGTCGCTGTTCGGAGCCTCGGTCCTCGACCTGACCGGCCGCGACGAAGACCCGCTGTCGCTGGCCGACGGCTTCGAGCCGGTGCGCCAGCGGCTCGGCATCGCCTACGAAGACGAATGCCTGGAGCTTGGCCTATCATGGCGGCGCGACTATGAGCGCATCGGGGACTTCCGAAAGGGGAGCACTTTCGCGCTTCGAATCGCGCTTAAAGGGCTTGGCCGCTAAGCCAATAAGAGGGAGCCGCTAAGCCTGCGTTCAGCGGGCGTCGATAAACGGCAATGGGCTTAATCACTGTTTCAGCAAGGGATTTGACAATCGTGGCAGCAGGTTCTGGATTTTTGTCGACGCGTGCCCGTTTCGGAGCGGCCGCCGTCATTCTGGCGGTTGCAGGAACGGCCATGGCGCAGGAAGCCGCGGGCCCCGCCGCGAATGAGCCCAGCAGCACCGCGGCACTGCGGCTGCCCGAAAACCCCCAGCTGTTCGGCGCGGCGATGCCGTCGGTGATCAAGGCGACCGCCATCGTCAACGGCGAAATCATTACCCAGACCGATATCGACCAGCGGGTGGCGCTGCTGGCGATCGCCAACGGCGGCCGGCTGCCGGCCGACGAAATGGAGCGGCTCCGCCAGCAGGTGCTCCGCAACCTGATCGACGAGACCCTGCAGATCCAGGCGGCGAGGGCCGAAGAAATCACCATCAAGTCGCAGGACATCGACCGCACCCTCGCTCGGGTCGCGGCGAACGCCAAGCAACCGGTCGAACAGCTGACCGCGATGCTCGAAGCGAACGGTTCGTCGATCAAGACCATGCGCCGTCAGATCGAGGGCGAGATCGCCTGGACTCGGCTGCAGCGCGCCAAGATCGAAAGCTCGGTCAGCGTCGGCGAGGAGGAAGTGAAAGCGGTCCTCGACCGGATGAACGCGGCCAAGGGAACGCAGGAGTTCCGGGTCGGCGAAATCTTCCTGTCGGCGACCGCCGGCAATGAGACCCAGACGCTGTCGAACGCCAACCGGATCCTCGAGCAGCTGCGCAACGGCGCCTCCTTCGCCGGTTACGCTCGCCAATATTCCGAAGCGTCGACGGCCGCGGTCGGTGGCGACCTCGGCTGGGTCCGCCCCGAGCAGCTTCCCGAGGCAATCGCCGCGCAATTGCGCGCCATGGGCCCAGGCCAGGTCAGCCAGCCGATCCCGGTCCAGGGCGGCTTCTCGATCGTCGCCGTCCAGGACACGCGCAAGATCCTGACCGCCGATCCGCGCGACGCGGTGTTGACCCTCAAGCAGGTATCGATCGCCTTTCCCAAGGGGACGGCCCGACAGCAGGCCGAGCCGATGGTCGCCCGCTTCGCCCAGGCGGCCCTCAATGTCGGCGGCTGCGGCGGCGCCGACAAGATCGCCGCCGATTTCAACGGCGAGATGGTCGAAAGCGACCAGGTCAAGATTCGCGACCTGCCGCCCGCTCTCCAGCAAATCATGCTGCCGTTGCAGGTCGGCCAGGCGACCCAGCCATTCGGCTCGATCGACGAGGGCGTCCGGATCCTCGTGATTTGCGGCCGCGACGAGGTCGATGCGACCGCTCCGACCTATGACGAAGTGTTCAGCCAGTTGAACGAGGAGCGGGTCAATATGCGCGCCCGGCGCTACCTGCGCGATCTTCGGCGTGATGCGGTGATCGAATTCCGCTAGGGCCCGCGCGATGACGCGCCGCTTGCCGGTTCTCCAATGACCCACATTCCGCCCGGACCGCTCGCAATCTCGATTGGCGACCCGGCTGGGATCGGCGCCGAAGTCATTGCCAAATGCTGGGACAACCGCTCCCGCTTCGAGCTGCCGCCGTTCGTCGCCATCGGCGACCCGCGGTCGATCGAGGCCGTGTGGGACGGTCCGCTGGCGATCATCGACGATCCGCAGGAGGTCGATTCGGCGTTCGACGTCGGACTGCCGCTGCTCCAGCTCGCCGCCGCCGAGGCCGACACTCCCGGCCATCCCAGCATGGCGGGAGCGCATTGCTCGCTCGATTCGCTCGAGATCGCGGTCGGGCTGGCGCGCTCGGGCTCCGCCGCCGCGGTCGTCACAGGCCCAGTGTCCAAGGAGCAGCTCTACGCGATCGGCTTTGCCCACCCCGGCCAGACCGAGTTCGTCGCCGAGCGGTGCGGTGTCGCATCGGCCAACGTCGCGATGATGCTCGCCGGCCCGACCCTTCGAACCGTGCCGGTGACGACCCATATCCCGCTCGCCCAGGCGGCGGTGGCGCTGACGACGGCGCTGATCGAATCGCGCGGCCGGGCGGCGCTTCGCGGGTTGCAGCGCAACTTCGGAATCGAGGACCCGCGACTGGCGGTCGCCTCGCTCAACCCGCACGCCGGCGAAGGCGGGATGTTGGGCCGCGAGGAGATCGAGATCATCGAGCCCGCGGTCGCCGCGCTCACCGCCGAGGGCTGGCGAGTGACCGGCCCCCACCCGGCCGACACCATGTTCCACACCCAGGCCCGGGCGCGCTACGACGCCGCCTTGTGCATGTACCACGACCAGGCGCTGATCCCGCTGAAGGCGCTGCATTTCGAGGAAGGCGTCAACGTCACCCTTGGACTGCCGATCGTCCGCACCGCCCCCGACCATGGCACCGCGTTCGACATTGCCGGGCAGGACCGAGCCGACCCGAGGGCAATGGCGGCGGCGATCCGGCTGGCCGCCCAATGCGGAATCCACCGGGCTCCGGCGGAATGACCAGAGGCAAATGACGCAAGGGCCCGAGCCGCTGCGCGCGGTGATCGCCCGGCACGGTCTCCAGGCCCGCAAATCGCTCGGGCAGAATTTCATTCTCGACCGGCAGTTGCTGGCACGGATCGCCGCGGTCCCGGGCCCGCTGGAGGGCCGGACGGTCTATGAGGTCGGCCCCGGTCCCGGCGGACTGACTCGGGCGCTGCTCGACGCCGGAGCGAACGTCGTCGCGGTCGAGCGCGACCACCGCTGCCGCCCGGCCCTGGCCGAGCTCGAGCTCGACTACCCGGCGCGATTGAAGGTGATCGACGGCGACGCGATGCGGATCGACGAGCGCGCCGAAGCCGGCGACGGCGCCCATGTCGTCGCCAACCTTCCCTACAACGTCGGCACCGCGCTGCTGCTGCGCTGGCTGGGGGGTGAATGGCCGCCCTGGTGGCGCTCGCTGACGCTGATGTTCCAGAAGGAGGTCGCGGCACGCATCGTCGCGCGGCCCGGAAGCGAGCATTACGGGAGGCTGTCGGTCGCCGCGCAGTGGCGGGCTTCGCCGAGGGTCGCGCTCAGCGTCAACCGGTCGGCGTTCGTTCCGCCGCCCAAGGTCACCTCGGCGGTGGTCCACATCGTGCCCGCGGAAATGCCGGCAGCTGTGAGTGCACGAACGATGGAACGGCTGACCGAGGCCGCGTTCGGGCAGCGCCGAAAGATGCTTCGGTCGAGCCTCAAGGCGCTTCCGGGCGCGCTCGAAGCGCTGAAGGAAAATGGAATCGACGCCGAACGCCGAGCCGAAACGCTCAGCGTCGAGGAGTTCGTCGCGGTGGCGAGAGCGCTGGGTTAATTGGTCTTGGGGCTCGCCGGCGGCTTGACCGACGCGATCGCCGTCGGCCCGCGGCTGATCGCCGCCGACAAGGCCGCGAACTGGCGGCACCCGCTCGGGCACAGCTTCTGCAACTTCGCCAAATTGTCGCGGGCGCGCGGCACGGCGCCGAGCTCGACCATCGCCTCGCCCTGAACGGCCAGCGCATCGAGGTCGCGAGGCTCAAGCGACAGCGCCTTGTTGGTGAAGCGGATCGCCTGGCCGAACAGTTTCTGCTTCTGGGCGACGCGCGCCATCACCACGAACGCGGCGCGATTGCGCGGATCGACCGCCAGGGACGCCTCGAGCGCATCGTCGGCATCGACAAACTCTCCGGCGCCCAGCAGGGTCTCGCCCTGGCGCATCAGCTCGAGCGCGGTGGGATGAATCTGATCGTCCGGCTTCTGGCTGGACACCGGCGTGGCGAGCATCGCCCCGGCAAGTCCGACCAACACAAGGCTGTGCAACAGGCGCATCATTCTCTCCAAATCGCTCTCGCCGCACCTAACACGGTCGAGCCAGCCGCGCGACGAAAAACCCGTCGGTGCCGTCCTGGCCTGGGACCAGGAGGCGGCCGGCACTCGTCGAACGCCCGGCCTGGACAGGTGTTTCCTGAGCAACCCAGGATGAATGGCGGCTTAGTAATCCGGCTGCCTGAGCCTCGCCCTCGCGGTTGAGGATCGAGCAGACCGCATAGACCAGCCGCCCGCCGGGGCGGACCATCGCCGCGGCGATGTCGAGCAGGTGCGCCTGGAGTCGGATCACCCGCTCGAGCCGTTCCGGGCTCAGGCGCCAGCGGCCTTCGGGATTGCGCCGCCAGGTCCCGCTGCCCGAACAGGGCGCGTCGACCAGCACCAGGTCGGCGCTGTCCGCCCAGTCGGCCAGCCCTTCGAGCTCGCGCGGCATATCGAGCAAGCGCGTCTCGATCGTCGCGCCCGCTTTCGCCGCGCGCGGCGGCAGCTTGGACAGCAGCGAGCGGTTGGTGTCGGTAGCGAGGATCTGCGCGCCCGGAGCGGCGGCGGCCCGAGCCAGCGCCTTGCCGCCGCCGCCGGCGCACAAGTCGAGTATGCGCTCGCCGTCGCGAGCTTCGCCGGCCAGCGCGATCAGCTGGCTGCCTTCGTCCTGCACCTCGACCAGGCCGTCGGCAAAGGCGGGATGGTCGTCCACCCGGCTGTCGGCCGGCAGCCGCAGCCCCCACGGGCTGAGACGTGT
>JBPCQE010000002.1:0-3136 GCA_050998435.1 Sphingomicrobium sp.
GCCAGCCACGGCATCAGCGAGGCGTTCTCGACCGGGTCCCAGAACCACCAGCCGCCCCACCCGAGCTCGTAATAGGCCCAGTAGCTGCCGGCGGTGATTCCGAGCGTCAGAAGCACCCAGGCGCCGAGCACCCACGGCCGCATCGCCCGGCCGAGCGCTCGGCCGACGTCCCCGGTCAGAAGCGCCCCGACGGCAAGGCTGAAGGCGACCGACAATCCGACGTAGCCGAGGTAAAGCGTCGGCGGGTGGAAGGCGAGGCCCGGGTCCTGAAGAAGCGGGTTGAGCCCGCGGCCCTCGAGCGGGGCGGGATCCAGCCGGGCGAACGGGTTCGAGGCGAGCAAGAGGAAGCCGTAGAATCCGAGCGCCAGCGCGCCTTGCGCGCCCAGGGCGGCGACCAGGGTTCGTTCGTTCAATCGGCGCGAACCGACCGCCAGCAGTGCTCCGGCGAGAGCGAGCACGGTCACCCACAGCAGCATCGAGCCTTCGTGGTTCCCCCACGCGCCGGCGAGCTTGTAGATGAACGGCTTGGCGCTGTGGCTGTTGGCCGCGACCAGAGCGACCGACAAATCGGTTCGGATGAAGACCAGCAGCAGCATCGCGAATGCGATCAGGGCCAGCACGCCCTGCACGATCGCGACGCCGCGGATCGCGCGAGCACCGGCGTACCAGCCGCGAAGCTCGCCGATGGTCAGCAGCAGCTGGAGCAGCGACAGCGCCGCCGCCAGCCACAGAGCGGCAAGGCCGGCCTCAGCGATCATCGCTGCAGCGTCTTTGCCGCCTTGTGCTCCGCGGCCTGGTTGCCGAGCTGGGGCGGCATGTAGCGCTCGTCATGTTTGGCGAGAATCGTGTCGGCGACGAAGGTCCCGCTTTGCAGCCGGCCTTCGGCGACCACTCCGCTGCCCTCGCGGAACAGGTCGGGGACGATGCCGCGGTAGGAGACGGGCGTGCGCGCCTCGCCGTCGACGACCGCGAAGCGGATGGTCACTCCGTCCGTTTGCCTTTGCACCGAGCCGGTTTCGACCATCCCGCCGAGCCGCATCGCCTTGCCGTCGGCGGCGCGGCCGGCGGCGACATCCGCCGGAGTGTAGAAATAAGCTGCGCGGTCCTTGAGGCCCCACATCGCCAGCAGCACGGCGGCGAGCACCGCGACCGCTGCGGCAATCACCAGGACCAGCCGCTGGTTCTTGGGTTTCATTTGCGAAGCTTGTCGGCCGCGGCCTCGGCCCGCCGCATCGATGCGTGCGACCACCATATCAGCCCGGCGACGGCGACGATGGTCACCGCGTAGGCCGCGACGACGAACGGCCACGGATTCATTCCGCCGCCGCCCGGCGCAGGCGCGCCTCGACCTTGGCTTCGGCGAGCTCGGCCCGCATTCGCATCAGCGCCACCCCTGCAAAGATCGCGGTCAGGCCGACCATGGTCAGCGGCAGCGGCCACAGGATCGAATTGTCGATGCTCGAGCCGGTAACGCCGATGCTTTGGCCCTGATGGAGCGTCCGCCACCACAGCACCGAATAATGGATGATCGGCAGGTTGATCGCCCCGGCGAGGCCGAAGATCGCCGCGAGGCGCCCTTCCCCGCCGCGCTCCTTCTCGGCCGAAGCGAGCGCGATGTAGCCGAGATAGAGCAAGAACAGGATCAGCATCGACGTCAGCCGCCCGTCCCACTCCCACCAGGTGCCCCAGGTCGGCCGGCCCCAGATCGAGCCGGTCGCGAGGCAGACCAATGCGAACGTCGCTCCGGCGGGAGCGATGGCCCGGCCGGCGACCACGGACAGCGGGTGGCGCCAGACCAACTGACTGACCGATGCGGCGGCGATCCCGGCCCAGCCGGCCATCCCCAGCCAGGCTGCGGGGACATGGACGTAGAGGATCCGCACCGTCTCGCCTTGCAAATAGTCGGGCGGGGTCAGGGCCAGGCCGGCGGCCAGGCCGGCGGCGGTCAGCAGCAGACCGATACCAAGCAGCCAGGTGGTCGCCGGCCGGGCGATGCGCAGGAACCGCGCCGGGTTGGCAAGCGCGCGCATGATCGGCTGCGTTAGCCCCGCCCGATCAGCCGCTGCGCCATCGCGTCGGCGACCGCGGCCGGATCGCGGCCCGACGAGGCGCTTTCCGCCCAGATCTGCTCGAGACGGTCGGGGATGCCCTCGATCCGCTGGCGGACGAGGCTCTCGTCGCCGTCGCCGAGATATTCGGTGCAGACGTTGATGATTCCACCGGCGTTGATCACATAGTCCGGCGCGTAGAGGATTCCGCGCTGGTGAAGCGTCGCTCCGTCCGCGGGAGTCGCGAGCTGGTTGTTGGCTCCGCCGGCGACGATCGGCGCCCGGACGGTCGGGATGGTCCGTTCGTCGAAGATCGCTCCGAGCGCGCATGGGCTGAACACGTCGGCTTCGAGCGACAGGATATCGTCGGGCGCGACCACCTGACCATCGGCCGCGTCGGCGAGCTTTTGCGCCTTGTCGGAGTCGATGTCGGCAATCGACAGCTTCGCTCCCTCGGCGGCGGCATGGAGCGCGACTCCGGTGGCGACGCTGCCCGCGCCCTGGAGCGCGATGTGCAGCCCGGAAACGCTGTCCTTGCCGAGCGCGTGCCGGACCGCGGCCTTGATACCCAGGAACACGCCGAGCGAGGTGTGCGGTCCGGGATCGCCGCCGACCCCGCCTTCCGCCGGGAGCCCGGCGACGAACTTGGTCTGGCGGCTGACCTCGACCATGTCCTTGACGCTCATGCCGACGTCCTCGGCGGTCACGTAGAGCCCGCCGAGCCCATCGACCGCGCGGCCGAACGCGGCCAGCAGCTCGGGGGTCTTGGTCCGCGCCTCGTCGGCCAGGATCACTGCCTTGCCGCCGCCTAGCGGCAGCCCGGCCATCGCGTTCTTGTAGCTCATCCCGCGCGACAGCCGCAGGGCGTCGGTGATCGCTTCCTCGTCGTCGGCGTAATGCCAGAATCGGCAGCCGCCCGCCGACGGCCCGAGATGCGTCGAATGGATCGCGATGATCGCGCTCAATCCGGTCGAATGGTCGTGGAAGAAGTGCAGCGCCTCATGCGCGTCGAAGTCGGGGAGGCGCCAAGGGCAGTTCATGAGCGGGCGGATTCCATTTTGAGAGAAGAGCAGCCGATGGGGCGACCG
>JBPCQE010000019.1:0-3023 GCA_050998435.1 Sphingomicrobium sp.
GTGTCATGGTGATCGGGTTGACGATCATGCCGCTTTCGAAGCGCTTGACCGCGCGAACCGCGGCGGCCTGCTCCGCCACATCGAGGTTGCGGTGGAGCACGCCGATGCCGCCGAGCTGCGCCAGCGCAATCGCCATGTCCGCTTCGGTCACCGTGTCCATCGCCGGGGACAGGCCCGGGATGTTGAGCGGGATCTCGCGCGTCAACTGAGTACGGGTGTCGGCCTGGCTCGGAAGCACGCTCGATTCGAGCGGCTGCAGCAGCACGTCGTCGAATGTCAGGCCCAGCGGAATGTCGGGAGCGGCGATGTGGTCGGCCATATCGGCCCATGCCAAGGAAACGCCGATTCGCCAAGTGCGCCGGCGCGTCAGTCGCGGGTGGATCCCCTCGACAGCAGCCGCTCCGCCGCCTCGACGTGCATCCGCTCGATCATCCGGTCCTCGAAACGCTCGGCGCCGCCGGTGGCGGCCGCGAGCAGGCGCCCAGCGCGCTCGATCTCCGCTTGGCTCGGAGCGAAGGCGCGGTGGCACGGCTCGACCTGGTCGGGGTGAATCAGGCTCTTGCCGTCGAAGCCGAGCCAATAGCCTTCCTCCGCCTGGGCCAGGAAACCCTCGGCATCGTCGAGGCCGTTGAACACTCCGTCGAACACCGCGATTCCGGCCGCGCGCCCGGCCAGGACGATCGATTGCAACGCCATCTGCAGTGGCCCGCGCCCGGCGTCGGGCGGCAATCTCAGATCCGCGGAAAGGTCGTTCGTCCCGGCGATCAGAGCCGCCACTTCCTTCGCGATTCCGGGCGCGGCGAGCACTCCGGCCGCGGTCTCGATCATCGCCAGTATCCCGCGCTGGACTCCCTGCCAGGTCGCTCGAATCGAGTCGGCGCTATCCGCCCGCGGGAGCACGACCAGATCGGCATCCGAGGCCGCCACCGCCGCGACATCGGCGTTGAACCAATCGCTGGCAATCCCGTTGATCCGGATGGCGACCGGCATCGGCCACGGCTCCCGGACCGCATCGACGGCCGCGGCGCGGGCCAACGCCTTGTCCTCCGGCTTTACCGCGTCCTCTAGGTCGAGGACCACCAGGTCGGCCCCGGCCTGGCGCGCCCTGGCGACGGCTCGAGCGTTCGATGCCGGCAGGAACAGCATCGAGCGCACCGCAAAGAGGTCGAGCGTCATGCCGATTTCTCTTTCACGCAGCCTCCGACCGTCGCATCATGAGCCGCCAAACATGGAGCGTGCCCGTGGATATGCTGACGACCTTTATGATTGCAATTGCCGTCCTGGCGCTGCTGTTCGTGATGATGGGCGTCAAGATCGTCCACCAGGGCTTTCGCTACACCATCGAGCATTTCGGCCGCTTCGTGCGCGTCGCGCAGCCCGGCTTCAACTTCGTGCCCCCGTTCTTCTACCGCGTCGGCCACAAGATCAACATGATGGAGCAGGTGCTCGATATCCCGGGCCAGGAGATCATCACCAAGGACAATGCCATGGTCTCGGTCGACGGAGTGGTGTTCTTCCAGGTGCTCGACGCGGCCAAGGCGGCTTATGAGGTCAGCGAGCTGTACCCATCGATCCTCGCGCTTTCGACCACCAATTTGCGCACCGTGATGGGGTCGATGGACCTGGACGAAACGCTGTCGAAGCGCGACGAAATCAATGCCCGGCTGCTGGCGGTGGTCGACCATGCGACCGAGGCGTGGGGCGTCAAGATCACCCGAGTCGAGCTGAAGGACATCCGGCCGCCGCGCGACATCGTCGATGCAATGACTCGTCAAATGAAGGCCGAGCGCGAGAAGCGCGCCGCGATCCTCGAATCCGAGGGCATGCGCCAGTCGGAGATCCTCCGCGCCGAGGGCGAGAAGCAGGCGAAAATCCTGCAGGCGGAGGGCTTGAAGGAGGCCGCTTTCCGCGAAGCCGAGGCACGCGAGCGCGCGGCGGAAGCCGAAGCCTCGGCAACCAAGTCCGTCAGCGACGCCATCGAGTCCGGCAGCGGCCAGGCGATCAACTATTTCGTCGCCCAGAAATATGTCGAGGCGCTCGGCAAGTTCGCCACCTCGCCCAATGCAAAGACGATCCTGTTCCCGGTCGAGGCGACCCAGCTGATGGGGACATTGGGCGGCATCGGTGAGCTCGCCCGCGAGGTGTTCGGAGACCAGACGCCGGCGTCCCGGCCGGCCCCCAGGGCCAAGCGCGAGGCGACCGCGGTGCGCGGACCGGCGCCGGGTATCCCGGGCGTTCCGAGGATCGAAGGCTGATGCTCGACAATCTCGAGCCCGGCTGGCTGTGGATGATCGGCGGCGTGTTGCTGCTGATCGCCGAGATCATCGCCCCCGGATTTTTCCTCGTGTTCATCGGCGCGGCGGCGCTTGCGACCGGCGCCTTCGCCTTGCTGTTCGGCCTCGGCACCGCCTCCCAGCTCGCCTTGTTCGCGCTCTACAGCCTGATCGCGGTCATGGTCGGCCGGCGCTTCTACGCCAATGCCGCCGTCGACAGCAGCGATCCCATGCTCAACGACCGCTCGGCGCGATTGGTCGGCAAGGTGGTGACGGTGGTCGAGCCGGTCGATGCGCAGGGCGGCCGAGTCCGGGTCGGCGACAGCGACTGGAGCGCTCGCGGCGGCCCGGCCGCCGCCGGCGATAAAGTGCGGATCACCGGCGTTGACGGCAACTGCCTGAACGTGGAAGCCGAGCGCATCCTTCCTCCTGCGTAAAAGGAGCTCGATCCTTGTTCCTCGAAGATCTCTCCCGCCGCGAGACGCTCGCCGCCCTCGCCGCGACCGCCGCTATTCCGCTTTTCGCCCGCTCCGCGCCGGCCTTCGCGGCGATTCAGGGTGGTGGCGCGGCCAGCGACGCCCACGCCACGACGCTGCTCGATTCGATCGCCGAGAATTTGCTTCGCCAGTCGCCGGAAAGTGCGACGTCGCTCGGCATCGACAAGGATGCGCGAGCTGCGCTTCGCTATCAGCTTTCCGATCGCTCAGGGATCGGCCAGCAGCGGCTCGCCCAGACCCTGCGCGCCGATCT
>JBPCQE010000034.1:0-9761 GCA_050998435.1 Sphingomicrobium sp.
GGTCAAGGCCGACGGCGCCCGAATGCCCGGCAAGGGCAAGCTCAAGGCGATCGAGGACGCTCCCGGACGCTACGTCCGGGCGCGCTAGCTTGATCCTCCGCCGCGCGCGGATCGAGGAGCGTGGCCAGCTCGAGGATTTGCAACGGCGCGCATCGCTCGAGAGCCACGAATATCGCGAGGCCCTGTTCGCCCATCCCGACGCGATCGCTCTGCCCGCCGGGCACATCGAGCGCGGCGAGGTCCAGGTGGCCGAGATCGACGGGCGGATCGCCGGCTTCGCGGTGCTCCTCGACCACGACGGCGCGGCCGAGCTCGACGGGCTGTTCGTCGAGCCGGAGCTTTGGCGGCGCGGCATCGGCTCGGCGCTGGTCGAGGAAGCCGTCCACTCGGCCCGGCTCCGCGGCCTCAGCCTGGTGACCGTGGTCGCCGCCCCGGCCGCCAAGGACTTTTACGAACGGTGCGGATTCACGGTCGAAGGCGCGGCCGAGACACGGTTCGGCCCGGCGCTCAGGATGTCGCGCTAGCTAGCAGTCCTGAACACCAAATTGCCGACGCACCCCGGCATCAACAATTTTGGTACTTCCAGTGTCGCTTCTTGCCCTCTGACAGCCATTCGACGGCGGTGGCGATGCGCTTCTGTCGAGTCGCGTCCTGCTTGGCGTCGGCGACCCACTCGAGATAATCGCGCCGGGCGCTCGGCGAGAAGCCATCGAGCGTCGCCCTGGCCTTGGGCGCGGCCTTCAGCGCCGCGGCGAACTCCGGATGCAGCTCGGGCGGCGGCTTGGGCGCATGCTTGACCTTGCGCGGCGCGGGCGCGGATGCGGTCAGGTCGGCGGCCTTGCGAATCAGCGCGTCGAGCTCCTTGTCCGGAGGCAAGTCCTTGACCGACTCGAGCTTGCCGAACTGCCCCATCGCGTCGGCGTCGGCCTGGTCGCCGCGAAGCTCCTGCCCGCGCCAGAAATTGAGCCCGGCATGCGCCTTGAACGCGGCCATCATCAGCAGGATCTTGCCGCCGAGAGTGAAGGACGGGGCGCTCCACTTGAGCGTCTCCTCGACCTCCGGGACGACGGCGTGGACTCGGCTTCGCACCTGCTCGAGGATCGGTCGGGCGAACGGCTGCGCGCGGGCGAT
The DNA here is from genome assembly GCA_050998435.1 of Sphingomicrobium sp. Taxonomy (GTDB): domain Bacteria; phylum Pseudomonadota; class Alphaproteobacteria; order Sphingomonadales; family Sphingomonadaceae; genus Sphingomicrobium. The sequence continues at coordinate 1,132 of JBPCQE010000034.1, forward strand.
ATAGGCGTCGACCCGCGGGTCGCGGCTCACAGGATGCCACCGCCGAGCATCAGCCGGAGCACTCCAACGACGACCACGAACAGGTTGAGGTTGCGCCCGGAGTTGCTGCTCGACGCCATTCCGACCGCGGCGCCGATCAGCGCCAAGGGGATGATCAGCCAGTTGGCCCAGCCGAGCAGTGGCAGAAAGGCGATGACCGCGAAAATGAGCGCGACGACGCCGATGATGAGCGAGGCGAGATTGAGCATGAGGAGCGCTTTAGCAGCTTAATGCGCGGTTTCCACCGGCGAGATGCGGACCAGCACTTTGTCGCCGCAGCCGACCGCAACCGACCCGACCGGCGGGTCGATCGGCCACTGGCCGCGGACGTCGTGGGTCACCACCGCCTCGGTCGCGCCCCCGGACGGCGGGATCGCGCCGAGCTCGACCGCGACCTGGACCGGGTAGCTTTCCATCACCCGCATGTCGCGCCATTCGAACCGGTAGCCGCCGGTCGGCACCGTCACCTTGCCGGTGACGATCAGGGTCGGCTTGGCATTCGGTCCGGGCATCGCATTGACCCACGCCGCCCAGTCGCTCGAGCCGGTGATTGCGCACTCCATCGATCCGACGGGACCCTGTGGTGGCGGCGGCGGAACCGCCGCGCACGACGCAAGCGACAGAGCGGAAGCGAGAATCAGCAGTTTCATCCCCCAAGCAATGCGAAAGGGCTGCCGACGGTTCCCTATTCCGGCGGCGCCGGCGCGCGCGGCGCACGGATCAGCGCCACCATGTACAGCGCCAGCGCGGTCCAGATCGCTCCGAAGGCGATCGCGTGGGCGCGGGTGAACGCTTCGCCGTAAAGCAGCACGGCGAGCAGGAACTGCAGCGTCGGGGCGAGGAACTGGAGCATCCCGAGGGTCGAGTAGGGCAGCCGCCGGGCGGCGCTGGTGAACAGCAACAGGGGGATCGTCGAAACCACTCCGGCGAGGAGCAGCAGCGCGCTTTCGCTCTGGGTCGAGCCGAAGCTCGGAGTGCCGGCGGCATAGCGCCACGCGAGCCAGGCAAGCGCGACCGGAAACCACAGCGCGGTTTCGATCGCCAGGCCGGCCACCGGCTCGACCTGGGCGATCTTGCGCAGCAGCCCGTAGGTCGCGAAAGTTCCGGCCAGAGTCAGGCTGATCCACAATTGGTCGAGCGCTCCGCCGATCAGCGCCAGGATTCCGGCCGCGGCGATCGCCACCGCCGCCCATTGCAGCCACGACAGGCGCTCCTTGAGGATGAACCGGCCGAGCACGACGTTGACCAGCGGGTTCAGATAATAGCCGAGGCTTCCGGCGAGGATGTGACCGCTGGTCACCGCATAGACGTAGAGCAGCCAGTTGATGGCGATCAGCACTGCGGTGAACAGCAGCAGGACCAGGGTCCGGCGGCGGCGAACGGCTTGCCGGACCTCGCCCCAGCCGCGGGTCGCGAACAGCAGCAACGCGAGGAACGGCAGCGACCACAGCACCCGGTGAGCGACGATGTCGACCGCGGGGACCGCGGCGATCGCCTTGAAGTAGATCGGCAGCACGCCCCACAAGCCGTAGGCGGCGACCCCGAACAGGAAGCCGCGTCGGATTTCCCGGTTGGGTTCGGCCAGGCTGGCGGCGTTCATTGGACGCGCGCCTAGCGGCGCTGAGCGCGAAGTGAAAGCTCGTGCTGAACGCTCGATTGGTTGAAACCACGGCCCCGGCCTGTCACTTGTATGCACAGAACTTCGCTGAAAGGTCTGTGTCCTGAGTTTGCGTACCTCTGTGCGGCGCACTGCCCTGTTGATCGGTCTTGCCGGCGCTGTGGCCGGCTGCACGGGCCTGAAGCCCAGGAAGCCCGATCCGCATCCGGCCGCGACCGTCTTCGCCGAGCCGCCGCTGAAATCCGAGGCGTGGATGCAGATCGCCACGGCGGCCGACGAATCGCGCCTCGCTCGAATCGGCCTCGCCTGGCAATCGGCCCTCGCCGAAGCGCGGCGGGGCTCTGCCGGCGAGATCCGCAGGGAAGGCAATTTGCTGGAACCGCGCGCCGCCTTGCCGCGGCCGGCGCCGACTCCGGGCAGCTACAATTGCCGGCTGATCAAGCTCGGCAAGACGAGCGGACGCGGGCCGGCGTTCGAGCGGTTCAAGCCGTTCTTCTGCTATGTCGAGGTCGAGGACGACCTGCTGACCATCGTCAAGCAGACCGGCAGCCAGCGGCCGGCCGGTCGCTTGTGGGAGGACGACCGCCCCGACCGGCTGATCTTCCTCGGCAGCCTCGCGCTCGGCGACGAGCAGCAGCCGCTCGCGTACGGCGAGAATCCCAAGCGCGACATGGCCGGAGTGATCGAGCGCATCGGCCCGTTTCGCTGGCGGCTGGTGATCCCGTGGCCGCAGGATGGGTCGAAGCTCGACGTGTTCGAGCTGACCCCGGTGGCCGACCAGCCGGGATGAGTCGCGCTCGAGCGCTTGTCGATCCGGCGCAAGTCCGAGCGCATCTGGTCGCGGCCGCGAAAGCCGGCGAGCCGATCACGTATTCCGAGCTCCTGAACCGCCTCGGCCACGAGTTCACCCGGCCCAAGATGCGCGCCTTGTGCACGGTGCTGGGCACGGTCGACGACGACGCGGCCGCGCTCGGCGAGCCCGAGCTCGCGGTGCTGGTCGTGCGGCAGTCCGACGGGCTCCCCGGGCAGGGCTGGTGGGTCGCCGGCGGAGCGTCGAGCCATGATTACGACGGCCGGTGGGAAGGCGCGGACGCGAAACGGCTGATCGCCGAGCTGCAAAGGCGGGCGTTCGACTATTGGGGGAGCAGAAGCTAAGCGCCGCGGCGATGGCCGACCAGCGCAACTTCACCGTCACCGAGGACGACGACGGCATTCGCCTCGACCGCTGGTTCAAGCGCCATCTGCCCGACATCAGCTTCAACATCGTCTCGCGCTGGGCCCGGACCGGCCAGCTGCGTCTCGACGGCAAGCGCGCCATACCCGGCGACCGAATCGCGGCCGGCCAGCAGATCCGGGTGCCGCCGCCCGAAACCGCTCCGGCGCGCACACCGCGGCCGCAGCGCAGGGTCGAGTTGCTGACTCCCGAGGAAGCCGAGGTGGTGCGTGAGATGGTGATTTACACCGACCCGCACGCGTTCGTGCTGGCCAAGCCGCCGGGGCTCGCGACCCAGGGCGGCACCAAGACCCACCACCACCTCGACCGTCTGCTCGATGGGCTGGCCGACGAGGAGGGGGCCCGCCCCAAGCTGGTCCACCGGCTCGACAAGGACACGTCGGGCGCTCTGCTGGTCGCGCGGTCGGCGAGGGCGGCGGGCCATTTCGCCAAGGCCTTTTCCGGCCGGACCGCTCGCAAGGTCTATTGGGCGCTGGTCGTCGGAGTGCCGTCGCTCGACGAGGGGCTGATCGACCTGCCGCTCGCCAAGCAGCCCGGCACCGGCGGCGAAAAGATGCACGTCAGCCCCGAAGCCGGCCTGCCGTCAAAGACCCGCTGGCGGACGATCGACCGCGCCGGCAACCGCGCCGCGTGGCTCGAACTGCAGCCGCTGACCGGCCGTACCCACCAGTTGCGCGCGCACATGGCGGCGATCGGCCACCCGATCGTCGGCGACGCCAAATATGGCGGTCCCGAAGCGTTCCTGACCGGCGGCATCAGCCGCAAGCTCCACCTGCACGCGCGCCGGATTCGGATCGACTCGCCCGACGGCGGAGCGATCGACGTCACCGCCGATCTTCCGCCGCACTTCGCCGAGAGCCTGGCGACCCTGGGCTTCGAGCCGCTGGCCGGCGACATGCTGCCGCTGGACACAGCGGATCCGGCGAAGTCGCCCGAGGTCAAGCAGCGGCGAGCGGCCGCGGCCGCCAAGGCGCGGCGGCGCGAGCGCAAGGGGGAGAGGCGGGCGCGGGGCTCGCAAACCCGGGGCCGGCGGCGGTGAACCGCCTCGCGGTCTTCGATTGCGACGGGACGCTCGTCGACAGCGCCGCGACCATCACCCGAGCGGTCGCCGAGACCTTCGAGCAGCACGGCATCGCGGTGCCGCCGCGGAGCGAGTCCCGCCGGGTCATCGGCCTCAGCCTTGGCGAAGCGATGCAGTCGCTGGCCCCGGAAGCAAGCCGCGACGAGCAAGCGCTGCTGACCGAAACCTACAAACGAAACTTCCTCCGGGCGCGCCTCGAAGGACGGGTCGAGGTGCCGTTGTTCGACGGCATCGCCGAGCTGCTCGACGCGCTCGAGGCCGACGGCTGGCTGCTCGCGGTCGCGACCGGCAAGTCGGACCGCGGCCTCGGCCATTGCCTCGACGGCCACGGTCTGGCCGCCCGCTTCGTCTCGCTTCAGACCGCCGATCGCCACCCGTCCAAGCCGCACCCGGCGATGGCGCTGCAGGCGATGGCCGACGCCGGCGCCGCGCCCGAGACGACCGTCGTGATTGGCGACACGTCGTTCGACATGGGCATGGCGCTCGCCGCCGGAGCGACCGGGATCGGCGCCGGCTGGGGCTATCATGACGAGCGCGAATTGCTCGCCGCCGGAGCGGTCGCGGTCGCTGCGGAGCCCGGCGATGTGCTTGGCCTGCTGCCGCTCGGCGATGGCAAGCTCTATGGCTGACGAACTGCTGTGGCGCCGCCGCTTCCTGATTTTCATGCTGGTGCGGCTGTTCGGGCTCCTGACCTTCCTCGCCGGGATCGCGATTGCCTACAGCGACCTGGTGCGCGAGGGCGGCTGGCCGGCGCTCGGCGCGATCGTCGCCATCATCGGCGCCATCGACTCGGTGTTCGCTCCAAGGCTGCTCAAGAAGCATTGGGATCAGGAGGACCGCCGTTGAAGCGCTTCTGGTCGAGCGCGGAAGCAGTGACGGTCGAGGGCGGTTGGGGAATTCGGCTCGATGAGCGGCCGCTGCGGACTCCCGGTCGATCGCTGTTGGTCGTCCCGACGGAGCCGCTGGCCCAGGCCGTCGCGAAGGAATGGGCGGCGGCCGGGGAAACGGTCGACCCGCGCGCGATGCCGCTGACCGGCCTCGCCAATGCGGCGATCGATCGGGTTGCCGAGGACCGCGCCGCGTTCGCCGCCGGACTCGCCCGGTACGCCGAGGCCGACCTTGCCTGCTACCGCGCCGAGGGGCCGGAAACGCTGGCCGAGCGCCAACGGCAAAGCTGGGACTCGCTGCTCGGCTGGGCGCGGCGGCGCTTCGACGTCGATTTCGCCGCCACCACCGGCATTATCCACGTCGCCCAGCCGCGGCCGACCGTCGAGCGCCTCGCCCACGAAGTCGCCGCTCTCGACGCCTTCCGGCTTGCCGGCCTGTCGCCGCTGGTGACCATCGGCGGTTCCTTGGTCGCGGCGCTGGCGGTGCTCGAAGGATCGCTCACTCCCGATGACGCGTGGCAAGCGGTCAGCATCGACGAGCGCTGGCAGGTCGAGAAGTGGGGCTCGGACGCCGAGGCCGAGGCGGCGATCGCCAACCGCCGTCGCGACTTCCTCGCCGCCGCGCGATTCCTCGAGCTACTCGGCTAGGCCGGGTTGCGGGCCCCGACCAACTCGCGGACGAAGGTCACCAGCCCCGCCTGGCGGGAGCGCTTCAGCCGCTCGGCGTCGATAATCGCTCGGACGTCGGCCAGGCACTCCTGCGAATCCTCGTTGACCAGCACATAATCATATTCGGCCCAGTGGCTGATCTCGCCGGCGGCGCGCTCCATGCGCTCGGCGATCACCTCGCCGCTGTCCGTCCCGCGGGCGTTGAGCCGCCGCTCGAGCTCGTCCATCGACGGCGGCAGCAGGAAAATCCGGACCAAATCCTCGCCCATCGCCGAGTGGAGCTGCTGGGTGCCCTGCCAGTCGATGTCGAACAGGATGTCGCGGCCGTCCTTGAGCGCCGCCTTCACCGGCACTTTGGGAGTGCCGTAGCGGAAGCCGAACACCGGCGCCCATTCGACGAAGTCGCCGGCGGCGATCATCGCATCGAACTCGGCATCGTCGACGAAATGATAATCGACGTCGTCGCGCTCGCCCGGCCGCTTGGGCCGGGTCGTCGCGCTGATCGACATGGTGATCTGGGGGTCGGCCTCGAGCAGCAGCCGCGAGATCGTCGACTTGCCGGCGCCCGACGGCGAGGACAGGACGATCAACAGGCCGCGCCGCCGGCGGCCGGATTGCTCGTCGATACGCGGGTCCATGTCCGCTCTTGCTTCGGGCAAGCGGCAGCCGTCAAGCTGTGCGGTTTTGGCGGCGAAATGGTGCACTGCACAATATTCTGCTTGAAATGCTGCGGTGCAAAGCCTATTGTGCAATGCAGCAAATCCAGAGGAACACGCTTTATGACCGACCAGACCAAGATTCAGGCGACCGCCGCCGCCGAGGCTCCGGCGAAAATCGCCAAGGCTGTCGCCGACACCGTCGAGACGGCTGCGAACGAAACCGCCAAGACCGCCAAGCGCGCCCGCGCCGCCAGCAAGCGCCGTTCGAAGCGCTCTTCGGGCAAGGCCAAGTCGGCCGTTGCCGCCCGCAAGACCCGCACCTCGAAGCGCCGCACCAACCGCGCCGCGACTCGCAAGCCCGCCGCCGCCGCCGTCAACCAGAGGATTTCGAGCATGAACTTCGTTCCCAACACGTTCCCGGGCCTTGACGCCTTTACCAACGCGACCCCGTTCCAGTCGCTGTTCGCCGACGCCGGCGAGCGCGGCCAGGAAGCGGCCAAGCGTTCGCAGAAGGTTGCCCAGGAGCTGGCCGATATCGCCCGCGCCAACGTCGAGGCGGTCGTCGAGGCGACTCGTCTCGCCACCGAAGGCGCCCGCTCGATCGGCCAGGACGCCGTCGCCCGCAGCCGCGAAGGCGCCGAGCAGGCCGCCGACGCGATCCGCTCGCTCGCCGAAGCCAAGTCGCCGACCGAGTTCGTGCAGCTCCAGAGCGAGCTCGCCCGCACTTCGTTCGACCGCATGGTCGCCGAGAGCTCGCGCTGGACCAAATCGATGGTCAAGCTGGCCGGCCAGTCCTTCCAGCCGCTGTCGAACCGCGCCACGGCCAATGCCGAGCGCTTCAACAATCTCGTTGCCTGACCCTCTCCCCTCCTAAAAGTCAGGTAATGCCGGCGGCCGTCCTCCCCAGGGCGGCCGCCTTTTCATTGCCGTTCTGCCCGGTTGCGCCTTGCCGAGGGTTGAGCGCTTGCCATATTCACGGTCTCACATGAGCATGCGTTGGACGATGATGGCGAACGAGCCCGGTCAGGGCGACGGCCTCGAGGATATCGAGACCGGCGTCGCCACCCGGACTCGGCCGCGGACCAAGAAACCGTCCAACTACAAGGTGCTGATGCTCAACGACGACTACACTCCAATGGAGTTCGTCGTCCTCGTCCTGCAGCAATTCTTCTCGATGAGCATCGAGGACGCGACCCGGGTGATGCTCCAGGTCCACCAGCAGGGCCTCGCGGTGTGCGGAGTGTTCACCTACGAAGTCGCCGAGACCAAGGTCACCCAGGTGATCGACTTCGCCCGCGAGAACCAGCACCCGCTCCAGTGCACGCGGGAGAAGGCGGAGATCGTTCCTCCCCTCGATTTCGAGGGGAGGGGGACCATGCGCAGCATGGTGGAGGGGCCCCTCCACCGCCTCCGGCGGTCCCCCTCCCCTGCAAATGCAGGGGAGGATTTACAGCCCATGCCAGCCCGCTAAAGCGCGCCGGTGGACAGCATCTGGATCCAGGGCGGCAAGCGCCTCGAGGGAAAGATCCCGATCTCGGGTGCCAAGAACGCGGCGCTGGCCCTGCTGCCCTGCGCACTGCTCACCGAAGACAAGCTGACTCTCGGAAATTTGCCGCGGCTCGCCGACGTCGACAGCTTCGGCCATCTGCTCAACCAGCTCGGGGTCTCGACGATGGTCGAGGGCGTCCGACGCGGCGAGTACGGCCGCCGGATGACTCTCCATGCCGCCGACATCGCCTCGACGGTCGCGCCCTACGACATGGTTCGCAAGATGCGCGCGTCGATCCTGGTCCTGGGGCCGATGTTGGCGCGCGCCGGCGAAGCGACCGTCTCGCTGCCCGGCGGCTGCGCGATCGGCGACCGCCCGATCGACCTCCATCTGCAGGCGCTCGAGAGCCTCGGAGCCGAGATCGAGCTCGCCGCCGGCTATGTGAAAGCGAGCGCTCCCAACGGGCGGCTGCCGGGCGGCGACTACAGCTTCCCGGTGGTGTCGGTCGGTGCGACCGAGAACGCGCTGATGGCGGCGGTTCTGGCGAGCGGCCGGTCGCAATTGTTCAACGCCGCCCGCGAGCCCGAGATCGCCGATTTGTGCAATTTGCTCGCCGCCATGGGCGCGCAGATCGAGGGCATCGGCTCGAGCCACCTGATCGTCGACGGGGTCGAGCGGCTCCACGGCGCCGACTACGACGTCATGCCCGACCGAATCGAGGCCGGCAGCTACGCCTGCGCGGCCGGAATCACCGGCGGCTGCATCGACCTCGTCGGCGCTCGCCCCAATGACATGCTGGCGATCACCAACGGGCTGGCCCAGGCCGGGCTGATGGTCGAATTCCACGACCACGGAATCAAGGTCAGCGCCGACGGCAAGCTTACGCCGCTGGCCCTGACCACCGCTCCGTTCCCGGGCTTTCCGACCGACATGCAGGCGCAGTTCATGGCCATG
>JBPCQE010000065.1:0-5199 GCA_050998435.1 Sphingomicrobium sp.
GTTCGTGTCAATCGGCACTTCGGGCGCGGTCTATCCGGCCGCGGGCTTCGTCCAGACCGCGCGCTACTGCGGCGCCTGGACGCTCGAGCTCAACCTCGACCCGAGCCAGGGCAGCGTCTTCTTCGACCAAAGCCGGATCGGCAAAGCCGGTGAGCTGGTGCCGGCGTGGGTCGAGGAAGTTTTATCCGGTGTTCAATCAGCCCATTCGAGCCCGATGTCGCGGTAGAGCGAGCGGTCCTCGTCCCAGCGCGGGTCGACCTTGACGTGCAGGAACAAATGGACCTTGCGCCCGAGATGCTCGGCGATCGCTTCGCGAGCGCTCTGGCCGATGCTCTTGAGCCGCGAGCCGCCCTTGCCGAGAACGATCGCCTTCTGGCTGTCTCGGTCGACCAGGATCTGCTGATGGATGACAGTCGAGCCGTCCTTTCGGTCCTCCCATTTCTCGGTCGCGACCACCGAGGAATAGGGCAGCTCGGCGTGCAGCTGCTCGTAGATCTGCTCGCGGGTCAATTCGGCCGCGACCATCCGCTCGGTCGCGTCGCTGAGCTGGTCGGCGGGGAAGTGCCACGGGGCTTCGGGCATCGCTTGCGCGAGCGCGCGCTTGAGGTCGGCGACGCCGTCGCCGGTGGTCGCGGAGACCATCAACAGCTGTCGCGGATTGAGCCGCTCGGAAAGCCGAGCCGCGAGCGTCAGCAGGTCCTCCTTGCGCGCGATGTCGACCTTGTTGAGGACGATCATCAGCGGCTGCTTATGACCGTCGACGCCGGCAAGCATCGCCTCGACCCGCTCGCCGAGCCTGGCCGCGGCATCGATCACCAGCAGCACGAGCTCGGCGTCCTCGGCTCCGGCCCAGGCGGCGGCGACCATCGCCCGGTCGAGGCGGCGGCGCGGAGCGAAGATTCCGGGCGTGTCGACCAGCAGGATCTGCGCCGCGCCCTCGATCGCGATCCCCATCAGCCGGGCGCGCGTGGTCTGCGCCTTGGCGCTGACGATCGCGACTTTCTGGCCGACCAGCGCATTGACCAAGGTCGACTTGCCGGCGTTGGGGGCGCCGATCACCGCGACGAAGCCGCAGCGGCTGGTCATGTGAGCTGTTCCAGCAGCGCGGTCGCGGCGGCGGTTTCGGCTTCCTGCTTGCTCGAGCCTTCGCCGTCCGCTTCGCCGAACCCCTTGACCGAGGCGCGGACGGTGAAGCGCGGCGAATGGGGCGGGCCGGTGCGCTCGATCACCTTGTAGGCCGGCGGCTTGCGGCCGTGGCCCTCGGCCCATTCGTGGAGCAGCGACTTGGGGTGCCGAGGAGCGCTCGATTGCGAATCGACAAACGGTGCCCAGGAGCGGCGAATGAAGCTGCGCGCCGCCTCAACTCCGCCTTCGACGTACAGCGCGCCGATCAGCGCTTCAGCCGCGTCGCCGAGGATGTTGTCGCTGTTCGAAGCGCCGTCGTCCCACGCCTGTTTGCCGAGCCGCAGATGATCGATGAGTCCGAGATCGCGGGCGACCAGAGCGCATTGGGCGCGCGACACCAGATTGGTGAAGCGGTGCGACAGCAGGCCCTCTTGCTCGCCGGGAAACATCTCGCTCAGCCATTCGGCCATGACCAGCCCGAGCACCCGGTCGCCGAGGAACTCGAGGCGCTCGTAATTAGCCCGGCCAAAGCTGGAGTGAGTCAGTGCGCGCTCGAACAGCGTCAGGTCGTCGGGCTGGTGACCGAGCTTGTCGCGGACGAAGGTCGCGAGATCGCTCATTCAGGCTCGCCGGTATAGCCGTTGCCGATGCGGCTGCCGCGCAGCGCGGTGAACCAGGTCCAAGGCTTGACGTAGGAGGCGCTGCCGTCGGTCGACCAGAAGGTGACCAGAGCGCGGCCGACGAGATTTTCAGTCGGAACCAGGCCGATGCCGCCTTCGGCCGTGGCGAAGCGGCTGTCGAGGCTGTCGTCGCGGTTGTCGCCCATCAGGAAGATGTGGCCGGGCGGGACCCTTATCGCCGCAAAATCATCGGCGCGGGGGCTCTCGACCTGGTCGAGCACCGTGTAGCTGGGGCCGCCGGGAAGAGTCTCGCGATAGGCGGGGTAGAGGCAATGGCTGCGGCCATCGCCGAGGGTGGCGACGAACGGGCTGGCCGGCGGTACCACCTTGCACGGGCTGTTGGCGGACATCGGCATAGCGAACGGCCGCAGCGACTGGCGCGGCAGCGGCCGTCCGTTGAGGGTCAGCATCCCGCCCCGGACCTCGACGGTGTCGCCGGGCAGGCCGATGACGCGCTTGACGAAGTCGATCTCGGAGCCCGGCGGCCGGAACACCGCGACATCGCCGCGCCTGGGTAGCTTGGTCAGGATTTGGCCGTCGAACGGCGGGAAAGCGAACGGAAGGCTGTAGCGCGAAAAGCCGTAGGGCCATTTGGCGACGAACAAATAATCGCCGATGTAGAGGGTCGGGATCATCGACCCGGTCGGGATGCTGAACGGAGCGACGACGAAGCTTCGGATTGCCCAGGCGGCCAGCGCCAGGATCAGCAGGAAGCGCAGCAGGCTGCCGTCGCCGCCCTTGGAGCCGCGCGCGGTCGTGGTTCGCGATTTGGGACGGGGCAAGCGCATCAGCCGGTGCTTCTTTCGGGCGGACGCTCAACCGTCAAGCGGGGGTGGCAATATGAGGTCCGCCGATTATGAGGCGCTTCCATGGCGGGCAAGCATTGGCAGGCGATCGACTCTCATGGCGCCCGGCGCCTCGACGAGCTGTTCAAGGCCGAGCCCGACCGCTTGAGCCGGCTCAGCTTCGAAGTCGCCGGGATCTATTTCGACTGGTCGAAGACCCACCTCGACGCTGATTTGGTCGACGCGTTCGTGACCCTGAGCGAGAAAAGGGGATTCTCGCGCGCGCGCGAGGCCCTGTTCACCGGCGGGATCGTCAATCCGAGCGAGGGCCAGCCGGCAAGCCATGTCGCCGAGCGCGGCAACGGAGCGCCCGACACGGTGGACCTGGCGAACGCGCGGCGCCAGCGGATGCGTGCCTTGATCGATGCGATCGAGGGCGGGGCGTTCGGCGATGTCACCGGCGTGCTGCACATCGGCATCGGCGGCTCCGTCCTGGGGCCGGCGCTGCTGGTCGACGCGCTCGGGCGGCGGAGCGGCGGGTACAAGGTCGATTTCCTGTCCAACATCGACGGCGAAGCGTTCGAAGAGGCGGTCGGCGGCCTCGACCCGGCGACGACCCTCGTCGTCGTGGCGTCGAAGACGTTCACCACCACCGAGACTCTGGCCAACATGGGCGCGGCGCTGCGCTGGCTGGCCGGGGCCGGGGTCGAGGACCCGCACGGACGGTTGATCGCGGTCACCGCCAGGCCGGAAGCGGCGGTCGAGGCGGGGATCGACGAGACCCGGGTGCTGCAGTTCGCGTCAGGAGTTGGCGGGCGCTATTCGCTGTGGAGCTCGGTCGGGGTGTCGGCCGCGCTGGCCCTGGGCTGGAATCTGTTCGAGGAGCTGCTCGAAGGCGCCGCGGAGATGGACCGCCACTTCCGCTTTGCCGAGCCGGCGCAGAACGTGCCGCTGATCGCCGCGTTCGCCGACCGGCTCTACGTCCGCCGGGGCTGCCAGACGCGCGCGGTGTTCGCCTACGACGAGCGCCTGCGGCTGCTGCCGGCCTATCTCCAGCAGCTTGAGATGGAATCGAACGGCAAGTCGGTGACTGCCGAGGGCAAGCCGTTGGACCAGGCCAGCGCGCCCGTGACCTGGGGCGCGACCGGGACCGACGCGCAGCACGCGGTGTTCCAGCTGCTCCACCAGGGGACGGCCACGGTTCCGGCCGAGTTCGTCGCCGCCGCGGAAAGCGAGCATTCGCAGGCCGACGAGCACCATCGGCTGCTGCTGCTCAACGCGTTCGCGCAAGGAGCGGCGCTGATGCAGGGGCGGGCGAGCGACGATCCGCAGCGCGGCTATTCGGGTGATCGGCCGAGCGCGACGGTGCTGCTCGAGCGGCTCGACGCGCGGTCGCTGGGCGCGCTGATCGCTTTCTACGAGCATCGCACGTTCGCCAATGCCGTGCTGCTGGGAACCAACCCGTTCGACCAGTTCGGGGTCGAGCTCGGCAAGGCCATCGCGCGCGAGCTCGGCGAGGGTACGGACGAGGCCAAGCTGGATCCATCAACCCGGGCGCTGATCGAACGGGCGGGCGTCTGATGGCGGATTACGACCTGTTCGTGATCGGCGCGGGGTCCGGCGGGGTGCGCGCGGCGCGGGTCGCGGCGGCGCACGGAGCCAAAGTGGCGATCGCCGAGGAGCATAAAATCGGCGGGACCTGCGTCATCCGCGGTTGCGTCCCCAAGAAGCTGCTCGTCTATGGCGCGCACTTCGCCGAGGACATCAACGACGCCGCGATGTTCGGCTGGGACGTCCCGGAGAAGCGATTCGACTGGCCGGTGCTGAGGGACAATATGCTCGCCGAGGTGTCGCGGATCGAGGCCGCCTACACCGACACGCTGACCAATCATGACGTGCAGATCATCCACGAGCGCGCCGAGCTCGCGGGCGCCAATTCGGTTCGGCTGGCGTCGGGCAAGACGGTCACCGCCGGCAAGATCCTGATCGCCACCGGCGCTCGGCCGCTGATGCCCGAGATGCCGGGGATCGAGCATGCGATCAGCTCGAACGAAGTGTTCCACCTCGAGAAATTGCCCAAGCGCATCGTGATCGCCGGCGGAGGCTATATCGCCAACGAGTTCGCCGGCATCTTCCACCAGTTCGGGAGCCATGTGACGCTGGTCAACCGAACCGAGACGATGCTTCGCCACTACGACCAGCAACTGGTCGATCGGCTGCTGCAGATCTCGGTCTCCAAGGGTATCCATTTCCAGTTCAACGTGACCTTCAAGGCGATCGAGAAGCGCGACGACGGATCGCTTCGGCTCGAGATGAACAACTGCGATGACATGGAGGCCAACCAGCTGTTGTTCGCGGTCGGCCGGCAACCCAATATCGAAGGCCTCGGTTGCGAGTCGGCGGGGGTCGAGGTCGGCGAGCGCGGCGAGATCAAGGTCGACGAGGACAACCGGACCAACGTGCCGTCGGTCTTCGCCATCGGCGACGTCACCGACCGGGTGCAGCTGACCCCGGTCGCGATCCGCGAGGGCCAGGCGTTCGCCGAAACCTTCTTCGGCGACACTCCGACCCGGGTCGATTACGGCTGCATCCCGAGCGCCGTGTTCAGC